>NZ_CAWUDP010000106.1:0-32273 GCF_963920835.1 Scytonema sp. PCC 10023 | reverse complement strand
GTTTCGGTGTTGGGGTGGTATTACCAGTTGCTGTGGGTGCAGAAGTCCTGCCAGTAGCTGTTGGTTTCGGTGCTGAGGTGCTAGTACCCGTTGCTGTGGGTGTGGAAGTCCTGCCAGTAGCTGTTGGTTTCGGTGTTGGGGTGCTAGTACCCGTTGCTGTGGGTGCAGAAGTCCTGCCAGTAGCTGTTGGTTTCGGTGCTGAGGTGGTATTACCAGTTGCTGTGGGTGCAGAAGTCCTGCCAGTAGCTGTTGGTTTCGGTGCTGAGGTGCTAGTACCCGTTGCTGTGGGTGTGGAAGTCCTGCCAGTGGCTGTTGGTTTCGGTGCTGAGGTGCTAGTACCCGTTGCTGTGGGTGTGGAAGTCGTGCCAGTGGCGGAAGGTACAGGTGTTGAGGTGGTACTCCCCTGGGCTGTGGGTGCAGTAGCAGGAGGTAAAGGTGACTCAATAGGTTGTTTGCGTTGTTGAGATACAGGCGGTTGAGCCACAGGGATTTGCTCAATTCCTTTTTCTACCGCTTCTGGTTGTCTCTCATCTGGTGGTTTGGCAATTATGAAGTGTTCAGAGTGTAGCGGATTTGCCAAAACCTTTATAGGTAGAGCATAACTCGTTGTCAACCAACTACTGCTCATGCACAAAATTAGAACAAAGTTTAATCTATCTTTATAGTGTTTATTATTTTTTCCTGCCATTATTCACTCCTCATTTTTTATTTCCCACTTCAATCTGAAGGTAGATTTATACCTTGCTAAAGATAGATTTACACCTTGTTTTATTTGGCTTACGTACTACGTTCTGCTTAATTTGCTTTTTGCTTGTCAAGCAGAACTCAAAAAAGTTGATTTACCTGTATAAATTTTACTGAAATACGGTAACAAATTGCCGTTAATTTTTCTACAAATAAATCATCAATTTGTACGGTTTACATATTTCTGATGACAAAAAAATACAAAAAGCAGTATTATGACTATGCAGGAGTAAAAATGTTCCTCAAATTCCCTTTTGCACACGCAAAATTGTTTGTTTTATCGCATTCAGACTACGCGTAAGAATCCGGAGAATAGGTAAAACAGGATGAAATAGATAACAGGTATTTATGTTCACAAGGACATCCATGTGCATTGCTCACGCAGAAAGTCCTGAAATCCACTTAGATAGTAAGATAGTTAGTTGATAACAAAGCAAAGCGCATTTATGTAAAATGAGAATCTTACTGAGTCAGACAAGAGATGGCAAAATTATACGGCATCGCTTAACGTTGACATATACTCAACCTGCACATGGATTCCCAGTATGCTCTGCTGCCTGAATCCCGATTGCCAGAATCCTTTAAATCCAGATGGTAGCCAGCAATGCCGAAGTTGCAATACACCATTGATTCCTTTGTTGAGGGGTCGTTATCGTGTCATTAATGTACTGTCTGATGAAGGGGGATTTAGCAGGACTTATTTAGCAGAGGATATAGACAAGCTGAATGAACCTTGCGTTGTTAAGCAATTAGCACCAAAACTCCAGGAAACTTCTGCTTTGAAAAAGGCGGTGGAGTTATTTAAAGAAGAGGCAAAACAGCTTCAGCAGTTGGGACAACATCATCAAATTCCTACACTTTTGGCTTATTTTGAGCAGGATAAATACCTGTTTTTAGTGCAGCAATATATCGAAGGACAGAATTTACTAAAAGAATTGCAGACACAGGGAACTTACAGTGAAAGCAAAATTCGAGAACTTTTGCTGGATTTACTCCCTGTGCTTGAGTTTATCCATGCACGTGGGGTGATTCATCGGGATATCAAGCCACAGAATATTATCCGCCGTGAGAGCGATCGCCGATTGGTGCTGATTGATTTTGGAGCTTCAAAACAGCTTACCGCAACTGTGCAGACTAAAATTGGCACCACGATTGGTTCGCACGGTTATACGGCGATCGAACAGATGCAAGATGGAAAAGCTTACCCAGCTAGTGATTTATTTAGTTTGGGTGCGACTTGTTTTCATTTGGTGACTGGGGTTTCTCCATCTAAACTATGGATGCAACATGGATATAGTTGGGTGACTCATTGGCAGCGATATTTGAACCAACCTGGTCAAAGTGGAACAATTTCACGCCTAAAATTGGCTAAAGTTTTAGACAAGCTGTTAAAAGTAGACTTCCAAAAGCGTTATCAATCGGCTGATGAAGTTTATAAGGACGTGTTACGTCAGTCACAACCACTATCCTCAACCTTACTTTCAGTCGCCTCACCATCATCAGAGCAATTAACTTCATTACTACCAGACGGTAAGCTAAAGAAATATTTGTTGCTTGGTGCTGGGATTGTGGTGTTGGGATTAGGAGGATGGTATTCATACTTTCGTCCACTCTTCATCACCAAGCCTTCTATACCCAGTCAGCCGATAACTAGAACCTCGGAAGATTCTGATTCACCCAACACCCTGAAAGGACATTCTAGCGATGTGAATTCTGTCGCGTTCTCTGGTGATGGCAAGTTGCTTGCCAGTGGCAGTGATGATAACACAATCAAACTATGGAATGTAGCGAACCAACAAGAAATCCGCACTCTTAAGGGACACTCGGGATGGGTTTGGGCTGTCGCTTTTTCTCCTGACGGTAAAACTCTTGCTAGTGGGAGTGCAGACAAAACTATTAGATTATGGAATCTAGAAACAGGAGAGGAAATCGGCACTTTAAAGGGACATTCTAGTGGGGTATCTTCCATCACCTTTAGCCCGGATGGCAAAACCCTTGCTAGTGGAAGTTTGGACAAGACGATTAAACTATGGAATCTAGAAACAGGTCAGGAAATTGGTACTTTCAAAGGACATTCCAATGCAGTTGCTTCTGTCGCCTTCAGTCCGGATGGTGCAACGCTTGCTAGTGGGAGTTGGGACAAGAGAATTAAACTGTGGAACTTAGCAACAGCAAAGGAAATTCGCACGTTTGAAGGACATTCCGACATGGTTCTTTCTGTTGCCTTTAGTCGTGATGGTGTCACTCTTGCTAGTGGTAGCAAGGACAAGACAATCAAACTCTGGAATTTGGTTACAGGAGAAGCTACTTACACGCTAAAGCAGCATTCTGACAAAGTTAATTCTGTGGTATATTTGCAAAATGCAGGTAACGACAAAACTCCTAATCGAGTGATTCTTGTTAGTGGTAGCAATGACAATACTATTAAACTTTGGAATCCAGCAACCGGACAGGAAATTAGCACTTTAAAGAAGGATTCTGGCTATATTTATTCCGTCGCCACCAGCCCAGACGGACAGACGATCGCCAGTGGTGGCAGTGCTGATAACATTATCAAGATTTGGCAGATGCCTCGTTCGTTCTAATTTATTAATTTAAAAAAGCCATGACTAAACATATTTTATTTTTTATTCACGGTATGGGTGAAAGCTATTCCGATAATCAGTATCGTGTTTTGTGGACGGCGATCGCAAATTCCTACTGTACTCAATGTCAAGTTCCACTTGATGTGTTTAATAATCAATTTGAACCCGTATATATTAACTGGCAAAGCGTCACTTCTGATGCAGAAATTACAATTTTTGATACAGCATTTCCACAACTAGAAGTCACTCAAAAAAATTTACCTTTTAGCGACGTAATGCATCCAATTCGTGGAATTCGTAAATTCATAACATTTTTTATGGGTGATGTTGCTGCTTATGTATCTGAGAATGATAACAATATTCGCCGTACAGTCTGGCAGCAGATGGAACCTTATATTAGCAAAGGTTTACCGTATAGTATTATTGCTCATTCTCTTGGTTCAATCATCGTTTTTGACTACTTGTTTAACTTATTTGAAGAAAATCATTTGTTTCTACCAGAATCTGAGGGTCTTGAACATCAAAGCGAACTGTCCCCTAACGAAATTTCTCAATTAGCTGTTAACTTCCGTCATCTCTTTACCTTAGGTTCTCCAATTGGTTTATTTTTGTTACGTAAAGGTGATTTGTGGAAAGATGGGAGGAAATTTAATTCCATCAAAAATCCTGTTAACGATGATATAGAAAAAGGTATTAAGCGAACTTGGCTCAACTTTTATGATGAACAAGATGTTATTGCTTACCCTTTAGAAAAGCTGTTTAGTTTGAATACAACTACACCTAAAGGCTCAATCAAAGATGTTTTAGTGAATACGGGTTGGTTCGCTATTGATTCTCATACCCGCTATTGGGAAAATCAGCAGGTTGCTGTAGAAATAAGTCAAGTTTTACTTGGAGGTGCTTAATAAGGGACTTCCAAAAAATAAATTATTCAATATGAGTGGGGTGGGCTTCTAGCCCGCCCAGTTTATAGGACGGGCTAGAAGCCCATCCCACAAAAAAAGTTGGATATTTTTTAATTTGGAAGTCCCTAAATCTCTTGGAAAAGTCAATTGCTATGAAAATGAAACCACAGATGGACACAGATGGACACAGATAATTAACTAGTGTAAATCTTGTATCTATCTGTGCTTATAAATATCAAATACAGACGAATAGGCAGACCAAAAGGTGCATGATTAAGCAGCGATTGCTACTGTTGTCCGTTTTCACAGAGATCTATTGGTCACTCACAATGCTTACTCTTTTATAAGTATTCATAAGTATTCCAACTTTGCAATAAGAAAACTCGTTAGCTAATAAAGGGTAGTGGTAATATCATAGATGGCAACACAGTTACGCTTGCCAGACGATGCTCTGCTGCCTGAACCCCGATTGCCCACATCCTCTCAATCCTGATGGAATAACCAACTGCCAGAGTTGTGGCGCGCCACTGACACCGCTTTTGAGAGGTCACTATCGTGTTATCAAGGTGCTTTCAGATGAGGGAGGATTTGGCAGAACCTACTTGGCAGAAGATGTAGACAAGCTCAATGAACGCTGCGTTGTCAAGCAATTAGCACCGAAAGTCCAGGGAACATGGGCTTTGAAAAAGGCGATTGAGTCATTCCAACAAGAAGCTCAGCGATTGCAAGAATTAGGAAAAAATCCGCAAATTCCTACCTTGCTAGCTTACTTTGAGCAAGATAGCTATCTGTATTTAGTGCAAGAGTTTATTGATGGGCAGACTTTGCTCAAAGAGTTGCGACAACAGGGAATATATGGCGAAACAGAAATTCGGGAAGTTTTGCTGGATTTGCTGCCGGTTCTCAAGTTTATCCATGAACGTGGGGTGATTCATCGGGACATCAAGCCACAAAATATTATGCGGCGAATCTCTCCGACTCCTTCTGGAAGCGGGGGGAAAACAAGCGGGGCGGGGGAGCTAGTACTGATTGACTTTGGTGCCTCTAAGCAGCTTAGCGCCACAGTGCGGACTAAACCGGGAACGACTATTGGCACACGTGGATATACCCCTCTAGAACAAATGCAGGATGGTGAGGCTTACCCAGCAAGTGATTTGTTTAGTTTGGGAGCTACGTGCTTTCATTTAATGTCAGGTATTTCACCAGCTATATTTTGGACAGAAAATGGCTATAGCTGGGTTGGTTCTTGGCGGCAACATTTGAGACGCCCCATTAGTACAGATTTGGCAGAGATTCTTGATAAGCTTCTGAAAAAAGACATTCAAGAGCGTTATCAGTCAGCGGATGAAGTGATCAAGGACTTGGTGCGTGATCTAACGATTCAACCATCTTTGCAGCCAGCTATACTTAGAAACAAAGTTTTGGTAGGCGGTGCCATTCTGTTGTTGGGATTTGGAGCAGTTTGTTATGTCAACGATTTTCAGCCCCTAGACTTTTTAGTGGCACAAAACACTTTCCTGATCAAAACTCTCAATGGGCATTCTAATTTAGTGAGTTCTGTCGCCATCAGTCGCACGTCGAATGGCGTAACCCTTGTAAGTGGTAGTTTTGACACGACACTCAAACTGTGGAATTTGGCAACTGGCAAGGAAATTGCCACACTAGAAGCAAATGCTGGTTCGGTTCATTCAGTCGCTACCAGTCCGGATGGTCGTACTGTAGCCAGTGCTCATGGTGACAAAACAGTAAAACTGTGGAATCTCTTGACTGGGCAGGAAATTCGTACTCTCTACGGGCATTTGAGTTCGGTTGAGTCTGTTGCTATAAGTCCAAATAGCAAAATCCTTGCCAGTGGCAGTTTTGACGGAAATATCAAACTCTGGGAACTGCCATCGGGAAACGAAATCGCTACTCTGAGTTCACATTCGGGTGCTGTTAAATCTGTCGCTTTTGGTCGTGATGGGCAAACTCTTGCTAGTGGGAGTGAGGACAACACAGTTAAGTTATGGAATTTAGCTTCTAAGCAGGTCATCAGAACTTTTAAGGGACATTCGCAACCGATCCGGTCTGTCGCCATGAGTTCCGATGGAAAAACTCTTGCCAGTAGCAGTGCTGACGCCACTATCAAACTGTGGAATTTGGCAACCGGAGAGGAAATTTACACTTTTAAGGGTCATTCCTACTCGGTGAATTCTGTTGCCTTCACCTCAGATGGCAAGATTCTTGCCAGTGGTAGTAGCGACCATACTATCAAACTGTGGGATGTGGCAACGAAAAGCGAAATTCGCACTTTCAAGGCACCTTCTAAAGAGGTGACTTCCGTCGCCTTGAGTCCCGATGGTAAAACTCTTGCCAGTGGTTGTACTGACGGGACTATCAATGTTTGGCGGGTGGTTCGGTGAAATCTTGGTTGCAAACAGTCTAATTTTTCTGCAAAAGGCGTGCAAAACCCCCGTTGTTATAAGCTTCAGCAAGATCCGGCTTCCGGGCGATCGCACTCTTGAAATCTTCCATCGCCCCTTTGTCATCTTTTTCTTGCAAACGCGCAAAACCCCGGTTGTTATAAGCTAGGGCTAGCTGCGGTTTCAAGCGAATTGCTTCTGTAAAATCAGCGATCGCTTTTTCATAATCTTTCTGAGTATCCTGTGTATTCTGTTGAGACTCTGGGTTGATATATAACACGTTAGGAATGTTGGAGTTGAGGCGAATAGATTGATTCGCAGCGGCGATCGCTCCTGCATAACCTTGCTCTTGCACACGCGCTAGACCCCTGTTGTTGTAAGCTAAAGCAAAATCTGGTTTGAGGCGAATTGCTTCGTTGTAATCTGCGATCGCTCCTTGATAGTCTTTTTGTTCTTGTCGGGCATTACCCCGGAGCGTATAGTATAAATATGCGACTTGAGGAAACAGACTGATGGCTTTGTCGTAATCCGAACTTCCTCCCTGTTTATCTTTCACCAGAAATCGAGCATATCCCCGGTAACTGTACACCCAGGCGTTATCAGGTTGGAGGCGCAAAGCAGTGTCAAAATCCTCTGTAAATGAAGTTTGTCCCATCATCGCCTGAACAATCCCCCGACCAACGTAAGCCGGGGCATAATTAGGTTCTAGGCGTATCGCTTCGCTATAGTTTTCAATTGCTGTTTTGTAGTCTTTCTCGGCAGTTCGGACATCGCCAAGCTTTTTATAGTAAAGATAAGCTGCTTGGGGAGCAAAGCGAATTGCTGCGGTGTAATCCTCAATCGCTCCTTTATTATCTTGCAGAATAGAGCGAGCAGTACCCCGCTTATTATAAATTGCAGCCGAGTCTGGCTCAAGGCGCAGCGCTCTGTCGAAATCTTGAACAAATGCTTTGCGGTTTCCCATCATCGCGTGGACAATTCCCCGATCAACGTAGGCATAAGCATTGTCAGGCTGAAGGGCGATCGCTTTGTTTAAATCTTGAAGCGCTTCTTGATAATTTTCTTCACTCGATTTTGCCACACCCCGCTGTCGGTATGCAAAGGGATTATCAGGCTGGAGGCGCAAAGCTTCGTTAAAATCCTTAATTGCTTCGCTGGTGTCTCCCATACTGATACGGATATCACCCCGGAGAATGTACTGCAAAGGCTGGGGATTGATTTTAATCGCTTGATCGCAAGCCTGAATTGCTTTTGGGTAATTCCCTAATTCGCCCAAGACATTGCATAGCCCTCGATAAGCTATAAACTCATCTGGCTTGAGTGAAATTACCTTTTCTAGCGCTTGGCGTGCTTCTTCGTATCGATTCAAGGCGAAAAGCGTATCCCCTAACTCACGCCACGCTGGATCGTATGTTGGATTATATGTCGTTGCTTTGTTGAAAGATTGAAGTGCTTCTTTATATTTTTGCTGTAGACGCTGTGCGCGTCCGCGTGCATACCAAGCTTGAGACAAGTTTGGCTTGATTTGAATTGCTTGCTCAAATGCATCTACTGCTTTTTCATATTTCTGCGATCGCAATAGTTTATTACCATAACTGAGCCACTCAAATTCATCACGGCTGTTTCCGGGTGATGCTACATTCAGAGCAGATGTGATAATTGCGTCTTGTTGGGGATCGCTCAATCGCGGTGGTACTGTGGTATGCTTTTTGAACTTGATTTGCGATTTTTCCTGCTGTACCAGTGCCAAAAAGCTACGGATAGGCACACCCAAACTGTAACCCAGTTGGATTTCCCGTTCCTCACCCGTTTTTTGTTTAATTAACGTTGGTTCTCCTTCGGCTGCTGTATGAATCCCAATCACTCGACCCAAGCTATCTAACACTGGACTACCACTCATGCCTTTATCAGTAGAATTGGTATAAACCAGTTCATAACCAAAAGCAAAAGAACGAGAATCTTTGGCGCGATCAATTCCGCCACCGTAGAGCAATCCCGCACTAAACTGACGGTTTGGTTGTGTATCTTTTGATGCAGGAATTCCAGACACAAAAACCACTCTGTCTTCATTTTCTAAGTCATAGTCAGCTAGGGTAGCCACTTGGTAAGTTTGGTTGCTGGTGAACTGCAACAGCGCCAAGTCTGTTCCTTCCCAAGTTTTGATGGTGCTAGTGTTTACCGCATACTCCTGACCATCCGGAGTTACGACTTTCAAGTCGTTCTTACCTCGCACCACATGACCAGCGCTGAGAACATAGTATGTGTTACCTTCCTTGGCAACAATCACCCCCGAGCCATGACTGTTTTGCCAACTGATTAACACTGTAATTTCTTTAGCAATGTTGTTAACTAAAGTTGCCACCAACGGCGTGGATGTGGCTGTTGATCTCGTAACTGTGTTCCTTGCTTGCGGGTTTTCTGGTGGAATAATTGGCGGATCTAACTGAGATAATGTCTCAATGGGAACTCCCCAACTTGAGCGCCGCATTCGCTCGCGCAAAGCATCATTAGGCTGGGAACCATCTTCATAGACGTACGGATCGCCCCACAAAGGCTGAGCATGGATGCCATTGATACCAATGACTTTACCGTCACTATTGAGCACTGGTCCACCGCTCATGCCCTTTTCAACTTGATTGGTATATCCAATCCGGTAACCCCCTTTTAAGGAGCGTTCTAGCAACAGAGAAATACGTCCGGGATACGTGACAAACTGCCTTGAACTAGATGAATCCTCTTTAAATGGAAACCCCGCAGCAAACACTTCATCACCTTCTTTTAAGGTTGATGAACTTCCCAGAGAAGCTACGGCATAGTTACCACTAGCATGAAACTGCAATAAAACCAAATCTTTGTGATCATAATTAACTTCTTTGACCAACTGGGCTGGATGATTTTGACCATCGGGTGTATTAATGAGATGGGGTTTCCCTGCTTGTAGGACGTGCTGGCTTGTCAAAACTGTATACAAGGAACCATCTTTTTGAATCAATATCCCCGAACCGCCCTTTTCTCCAGAGATAATCTTGACTGTAATGGACTGGGCTAGCTTCTGCAGTTGGTCTTGGGACAACTGGGAGATTTGCTGCTTTGCAAAAAGTTTGGGGGCGGAAAGACTGAGATAAAGACCTTGTACTGGCAGCATCCACAACGTGCCTATCCAGAAGACTAAACTCAGTAACCGACAATCCATTTGCCCATGTCCCATAAGTGTCAATTTAGTGATTGGGGGAAATAGGGGTCACCCCTGGGGGAAATTCAAAATTCAAAATTCAAAAAATAATTTTTCATTTTAAATTTTGAGAACACAAGGCGATTGTCTTTATTTTCCTATTTCCCTATTGTCAACTATCCATTCTTTGATGTATTCAAACTAGAATATCCTACTTAGTGGCGTTAGCGGGTTCTTCTCGTACTAACTGATTCATGTCAATGTAAACTTGGGGAGAGCCATCATCAGATTGAACAATCGGACCGCTGGCTGTGTAGCCCATTTGCCTGAGATTTTCAATGACTTGACCAGCATCGTCATCTGCTCGCAATGTCAGTAGCAAATGGCTGCAAGTGCCGCCGTATCGACTTGCAGCGCACAAAACCTTTTGACCATTCATATTTCCTGTTGTCAGGTAATTCAGCACACCGTTAACAGAAGCATTTTGAAATCTGGCAGAGACGACGTCACAGCGTTCTTTCGCGGAAAATTTATTGTTCCAATTTTTTTGGAAGGTAATCATTGGAATTTTGTTCCCTGTCGCGGTTCTGGCGTATGTCGTTGGTACGCCGTCCTTATTTGTACCACAAAAGTATGTATTGTTTTGAGCATAACTGGACTGACTCATACTAGCAATGCTGCCTAGGGCGATCGCATTGGCAATTAGCATATTTGTAAATAATTTGGCTTTCATGGTGATGCTATTCTTCCTAAAAACTCAGAAGTTATATTAACTACATCATCTGAATCAACAAATCCTCACCCTCAAAGAAAATGAAAAAATATGTTTACTTCTTATTAATTTCTGGATTATTCTTTTCATACAATTATAGTATAAGTATTGAAATAATTTGGAAAAATACTTATTAACAAATTAATTAAGTAAAAAAGAATACAACATATTTTTTCTGACTACTGTCTTTGAAATCAGACTTTAAGTAAGTCGGCACAATAAAACCAAACTATGTGAATAAAAGTAAAGAAGGCTGAAACCTTTTTTCCCCCTACTCGGGTGCCCCCTGCCCCCTGCCTTATCCCAAGGATAATTATTTACACCGACGTACTTACTTGCAAATAAGACCGTGGCATCTGAGGGCAAAACGCGGTTTATTTAATTCGGTATTTTATCGTGCGGGAACGCAAGAGCAGCGAACAGGCGGCATAGGAGTGATGAATTAATCAATGAGTCAAAAGATGAATTGTAAAACTCGTCATTCCTTAGGAGGTATTTTTTGATCATACAGATGCAACTTCAAGCAGATATACCTTTCCAGCCAAGGATTGATTCTGGCTTGAGTGGAACTTAATAAGATGTCATTAAATACTTGCAATCATTGAATTGAGGAATTTGAACGTGAAACGCTTTGATGTCTCTAAAGTTTTGGGTATTAGCGCTCTTGCCCTCAGTTTAGCTACCCTACCTGCTGTTCTGCCTGCTTCTGCCCAAACAACTACCACTCCCGATGGCACTGTTAGAACTACCAATACAGACCGCTCTGCAACTGACGGAAATTATCAGGATGGCGATTGGGGTTTGTTGGGCTTGCTCGGTCTGTTTGGTCTGTTTGGTCGCAAGAGCCGCAAAGCTGATGAATCCGTAGCTTATAGTAACCGTGATGTCGTGGGCACCTCAGGCAACCGCTCTAACTATTAATATTAATGACTTGTACCGAAAGCCGTTGTTGTATACTACCAGGTGCAGCGGCTTAGCGAAAAACTGGGTTTAAAGCCCCGTCCTAAAAGGACGGCTTTTAAATTCGGGAACAAAGACGCGGTAGTTGTGCGACAATAGGATATAGCGGTAATGCGCACATATAAAAAGCCTAGTAGGTCAAGTGGACAACTCCTGATCCAGAGCCCTGGGGGCAATAAGCCCAAAATCTTGTACAAATGTGGGAGTAAAGCAAGAAATTGAATAAACCTTTTCAAAGGCGGTCGGGCAGTCCGTGTGCGCTTGTGGACGTATCCAAACGGGGATATTTGAATGCTTACATTCGGATATCTAGGGAGGACGGATGAAGCAAGAATCCCCATGCCTTTAGGCTGGGGAGTGTCAACACAATCATCACAACAGCTAAACTTGCGCTCACATCAAGAAGGTGAGCGTTTTTGATTCTGACTGGTACATGGAAAAATGCTCAAATGCATGTCAAGAAAGATTTTTAGCTTAAGTTGACACCAATGGGCACTGCCCATGCGTGTCAACTAAATGTGTAACTATTGATTCCACGTTGGTAAGTAGGTCGGTGTAAATAATTAAAGGTATGTAGTAAGCGCTGTTTGCGGCACGCAAGAGCGGCGAACGCGCTAAGCGCTTACTATGAGCGACTTGCCAACCTTTACTTTTCTTTACATAGTTTGATTTTTTCTTGCCTACTTACTTAGTAGCGATCGCTAAGAGTGTTTATTACAAACGCTTTAACTTTATTAACTACCAAATTAACTACCAATCGCCCCCCTCACCAAAATCACTGTACTATCCACACCAGAAGCTATTGCCTCCGGAATATTGCCTGTAATTGCCTGTTGCAGCATTCCCTCACGCGAAGCACCCAATACGACTACATCGTAGTGTTCTTTTTTCACTAAGTTAATCAAACCTTCAGAAACTGAGTCAGATTTAACTGGGCTGGCGAAAACGGTGCTTCCCAACTTACGGCGACGAATGAGTTGGCGAATGGCTTCTTCTAAAATTGTCATATCTGGCTCGATTTCTGAGGGCTTGAAAACCCTGGTTAAGCGAACTTTTGGATCATTTCCCAATGTGACTAAAGCGGGTAACAATTTAAGCGCCGCCCAGGCGTTGGGACCACCAGCCATCGGAACAAGCCAGCGGTTGAACTGGGGAGTAACAGCGGATTTGGCAACGGATATATCGGATGATGTCTCTGTTAAATCTGTTAACCCATCGATTGGTCCTAACTTAACTAGCATCACATCACATGTGGCTTGGCGAATTATAGTGTCTACAACATTGCCAAAAATACGACCTGGGGTGGAAGTGTTACCCTTCCACCCCATCAAAATCAAGTCGATGTGCCGTTCTTTAATTGTCTCAAGAATTGCCTGCGCCACATCATGAGTGACGCGGATTTGGGTATGCACGGGAATTTTCCACTTTTTGCCCAAAGCCTCTGCAAGTCTGAGCAAGCGACGACTTTTTGTTGTTCTGACTGGGGTTTCTGTTGGGGAACTGTGGCGAGAGATTGGCATCACTTGGATGCACTCTATTTCATAATGGCGATCGCGAGCAATAGCAGCTGCCATTTCTAGTAGTGTTGCTGCTGTTTCGGGATTAGCTATAGGTACGAGTAATCTACCCCTACCAATACTTGGAGAACGTGTTTGATAAACAACATAAGAAGGTTCTGGTCGTGGTCCTTGTTGCCTATTTTCACAGTTGATGTGCTCTGCTTCTGCCCGGATAATATCTGCACGGGTGATGATCCCAATCAGTCTGCGCCCCTCCACAACTGGCAAACGACTGATTTGATAGCGGTCTAACAAATACAGCACATCACTGAGGTTATGGATAGGAGTAACCGTCAAAGGATTGCTAGTCATGATTTCCTTCAAGCTGGCGTCTTTGCAAAGATTGCGCTCGCGTATTTTTAACAAATCGCTTTGTGTCACAATTCCTACTAGCTTGCCTTCTTCTACTATCGGAAAACCTCGATGGTGCGAACGGGAGAAAGCCTCTACTGCTTCATCCAAAGACATTTCTGCTTCCAGAGTTTCCACTCGTCTTTGCATTACATCTTTTGCTGTTAACTTTGTCAATACTCCTTCAATAGGAGCTTGTTTTTGGATAGTGATGCCACTTAACTGTAAAAGTTTGTCATACAGTGACCCAGGCACTATTTTTTCAGCAACTAAGTAGGATGTCACAGAACCAATCATCAAAGGTAACACCAGATTGAAATCTGTGGTCATCTCAAACACAATCACAATTGCCGTAAATGGCACTTTAGAGACAGCGCTAAAAAATGCCCCCATTCCTGCCAGCGCATAAGTTGTGGGGTTACCTTCTCCCAAGGTATAAAGCTGGAATACACCAATGATGTATCCTAAACAAGAACCCAAAATCAGACTGGGAGCAAATAATCCTCCTGGCGCTCCTGAGCCAAATGCGACCAAAGTCAGGATAAACTGAGCGACAAAGGCGACAAAGGCGACAGAAGCATGAACTTCACCAGTAATCACAAACTCCCGCAACCCGCTATTATCGCGGAAAGAAACAGGTAACAGGGCAATCACGACACCTGATATAAACCCGGCTAACGCCACCCGCAACGGCAAGCTAATGTGCAAGTTACGGTAAATTCTTTGACTGGCAATCAGTCCACGATTGAATAATGCAGCTAGTAATCCCGCTAGGACACCTAAAATCAGGTAAAAGGGAATTTCTAGTATAGAGAAGCTGCTAGAGGATCTCGTTAACTCCAGGTTTAGTAGCAAACTACCACCGCCCAACAGCCGTGATACAACGCCACCAATGAACGAAGCAATAATGGCAGTTCCTAAAGTTAATCCTGATAAATCCTGGAGTAATTCCTCAACAACAAAGATCATACCCGCGATTGGAGCGTTGAAAGCTGCTGACAATCCCGCACCTGCCCCCGCTGCAATCATCTGCCGTCGATGATCTGGAGAAGTAGGAACCCAACGACTCATCCCTGCTGCTAAAGCTGCCCCAACATGGACAGTAGGACCTTGCCGCCCCAGAGTTAAACCTGAACCCAACGTGATGATGGCACTGATTAATTTGACAGCTGCAACGCGCCATGATAATGTAACTGGCACATTAGCAAGAGAAGCTTTGACTTGTGGAATTCCACCACCAGATGCTTCTGGTGCCAACCTTTCTACAAGTAAGCCAGCCAGAAATCCAAAAGTAAGACCAATGAGTGGTAGAACAAGCCATGCTGGAAATAAATATGAAGTATGAACTCGCCATGTTCCTAACCATCCGGTTCCAAATTTGAAAAACACAGCAGATAAGGCAGCGACGACCCCGATAACTGATGCTTCTGCGATCGCTAAACCTCTTCTAGGCTGCCACAAAGCGCGAAAGCTCTGAGAAAGAAAAAGAGGTGACATATCAATTCAAAATTCAAAGTTCAAAGTTCAAAAAAAAGAAAAATCAAATTCTTAGACTTTTTAAATAAGTATAAAATTATACTTATTTATATATCCGAAGAAAGCGGTTTGTCCTGACGTAGTTCTTAGTATGTATTGCAGAAGCCAGAATTTGGAATATCAAACCACAGATAAATAAGATGTACACAAATAAATTCTCTGCGTACATCTGCGTAGAACTGCAGTTCCAAATACCCTTAGACGAAAGTTTTGCCAGCAACCTATCAGGGTTATCACTTGAATCGTCCATACGTGCCAATTCATTTTTCATGTTTAATTTTGCTTGCTAGTACTGGATAGCCCATCTACTAACAAAGATGGAGTGTAGCAAGAACCATTCCAGTCAGCGTCGTCACCCAGTTTAACCAATTGTTTTAAAGCTGTATAGACGTTTCCAGCCACCATTGTATCCTTCACACGCCCAATCACATGACCCTTTTGAACACGGTATCCTAGATCAACGTTGATGGAAAAGTCACCGGAAATACTGCCATTACCTCCCAGCATTTGATCCACAATTAAGCCATCATCGAGATGGTGAATTAATTGTTGTAGCGATTCAGTTCCAGGCTGAATCAGGAAATTAAATAAACCAGGAGTAGGATAACTTCCTAAACCAGGGCGAAAACCGTTACCAGTGGAGGCAATACTTAACTGGCGTCCGGTAGTGCGATCGCAGTAAAAATGCTGCAACACACCGTCTTGAATAAACACCAAAGACTGAGTTGGGGTACCTTCATCGTCAAAAGGGCAACTGTAAGGTCCGGCGTGGGGGTCTTGGTAAATGGTGATTGGTGAAATGACTGGTTTGCCTATGCGTTCCCCCCAAGGAGAAGCCCCCTCCAAGACTCGCTTGCCATTCAAAGCTGCTTGTACAGTCCCCCAAAGCATATCAGCAGCTTTAGAAGTAAACAGAACCGGGACGCGACCGTTGGGAGGCGTCACATTTTCTCTTGCCCAAGCCAATCGTTGTAAAATTTGGTGAGCAACTTTCTCTGGCTGGAGGTTACCTCTTTCGGTTTGACCATCAGAAACGTTCAACAAATCGTCGCCTCGTACCCACTCTGCATCCACATAGCAACTCAAAGTGGTGTCGGTGTAGTGGCAATCTAAACCTTTTGTGTTCACCAGTCTGGTGGTTTCAACATCACATTCCCAGTCTGCCGTACAAATGACATCTGGGTATGCATCGCGGATGATGGCGATCGCTTCTTTGCCCCACTCCACCAACTTTTCTATAGGGACATCTTCACCCAAGTCTGGGTAGGAAGGCTTAGAATCACTGTTCAATTCCAATACTTCAGGTTGATTGAGTTGACTCAAAGCTAAAGCACGTTCCACTAAAGCTTGCGGTTCCACAGGACCATAAGCCACAGCTAATCCCGGACATTTGTTACGCCACAGCCGCAATGCTGTACCTTCAGATTGACTGGTTTCCAACTGCTTGAGACGATTTGCTTCAAAAAATACAGGTCGAGAAAGCGATTTTGACTGATAAACTTCAGCCGCTTCTGCACCTGATTTTATGGATAGTTCCAGCAGCTGTTCTGCCAGCGAATTATTTGGTAATTCTGTATACACGATCTTTCTGTTGGCTGTGGACATAGAAATTGGCTTGTAGTCAACGCTGTTATTCCTGACTACAAACCCATTCCCTCAATCAAATTTACCAAGAAAGAACTCAGGAGTCAGAACTCAGTAGTCAGAATATTAAACGCGAGGACGAGCATGAATTAAGAGTTCTCGCGGGAAGTCTTGGTAAGACGGCCCCCGGATAAATCCTTTGGAGACCAAGAAAGCCTTTCGTAATTATTTCCCCCAATTCACTCGTGCGTGGATATTCTGATTACTGTGTTCTGTGTTCTGCGTTCTTCTTAAGGCAGATTGACCTCTTGCAACAGCCAAAATCCGGCAAAAGATTCTTCTTGAGGATTGGACTGCACCGCGATAAAATGCACTCCGTTAGCTTTTTGCTTTGCTTGTTCAAAGCCTTGGGCTTCTGCGATTGTTTCGGGGTTTTTGATATTCGCCAAAATCCAACTCTCAGTCGCACCGGTTTCCAAAAGCAATCTCGCCCCTTGGCTATGATCAACTTTCAACCAAGCCAACTCTAAACCAGACATCCAACCTGCTATTGGCAATGCTCTCGGTGAATATATTAAAACACCAGGAATCGGGGTTCCGGGGGAAACTTGCGCTATTTCCAAGGGGAAAGCTTCGCTAAAGCCAATCTCCCACTCGTGCATTCCCGTAAAATCCGCAGCTAGTAAAGTAACAAATATCCACTGTTTTCCTTCCAAAGCATCTGGTAAGCGTTGGGGTGAGGATTTCTCCAAGTTTACCGAGGGATTTGTACCTGCTTGATATCCTGGCTCTTGAGGATAGACTTGCTCCAGCCGCTGTTGCAGCCATTGGTTCAGCAGCAAAGTGCGGCGACTTGGCTCGGCGGGAATACCCAAATCTTTGCAGGCTTTGGTAATCATGTTGTTCATTTGGCGGCGGAAAAACCGGATTCTTCTCGGTGTTTCTCCTGCTTTGCCAATTGCTTCTTCCAACGCCGTCCGCAACCACGCTGAATTGACCTCAGTACTGGGGCAATATTTAGCAAAGCGAAACAAAGAATCAATTTTTGTGCGGGTTTCCAAAGGAGTTTCGCATACCAAGACTTCCCAAACTTTTTTCTGGTTTTCGTCCAGAATCGGACGCGAGTAAAAATCGAGTTCCCAAATACTGCCCATGTGATGCCGTTAAAGTCAGGTGACTTTATATTTTCGTTATATTTTCATGATACGAGTGTATGGACAGCGTCGAGACATTGGGACAAGAGGACAAGAGTTTTTGGGGTAGCAGGTTTTTCGAGAACTGGGGAATTCATCGGGCGATCGCTCAATCATAGATACTTTTGTCTTCATCCATAGAAGAGCGACAGAAACTCTCGTTAAAATGATGTAGTGTAAATGTCCAAGAAAAACCCAACCCTGGGGGATTTAGGAGGTTCTATGTCCCTGACAGCTCAAGACTTGGAAAAAATGCAGCAGCAGTATCCCGACTATCGCATGGAATTAGTCAAGGGGAATATCATTGTCATGAGTCCATCAGGATACGAGTCAGATGAAGTCGCAGCCGGGATGATTGCCCAGTTACATAACTGGGTTCGACCTCGCAAACTTGGACGGGTGGCAGCTTCCAGCGCTGGTTTTAGATTGCCAAATTCAGATTTACGAGCGCCTGATGCTTCATTTGTACGAGCAGAACGATTGCGTCGCAGTCCTAAATCGTATGCTCAGTTAGCTCCTGATTTAACGGTTGAGGTAAAGTCCCCATCTGATGATATCGAGGAAATAAGGCAAAAGATTAGAGAATTTCTTGCATTGGGAACTAGGGTAGGAATTCTCATCAATCCAGATGACAGAATTGTTGAGGTTTACTACCCAGAAAAAGAAGCGTTGATACTTCGTGATGGTGATATTTTGACAGTTCCTGAACTTCTTCCAGGATGGGAGGTTCCAGTTTCAGATTTGTGGGCACCGGAGTTTGATTAAAATAGTCATAAAAAATTTTATAAAGTTAAACTAATGCAATTAGAAGATTATTTTGAATTTTTAGACCCAGATGACATCCGTATCAAAGGACATCGCATTGGTATTGACAATGTGATTGACTATTACCTGCAAGGATATTCACCAGAACAGATTCTCGAGGAGTTGCCTTCCCTAAATTTGGAGAAGATTTACGCTACGCTCACTTACTATCTGCATAATCGTGTTGAAATCGATGCTTATATGTTACGGTTGGCGAAGTGGCGCGAACAGCGTTACCAGGAATCGTTAGCTAACCCTTCTCCTTTAGCGAAACGTCTAAGAGCATTAAAGGCACAACGACAGCAGGAGTTGCTAGAACGTTTGTGAAAATACGTTTCTTACTAGATGAAAATCTGTCAACAAAGCTTAAGATTGCTGTTTTGCGCCTTAATCCTGCAATAGATATTCTACGTGTGGGCGATTCAGATGCACCATCGTTAGGAACTCTTGATCCAGATATTCTTCGCTATTTGGAGTTATCCCAAAGGCTATTGGTGACAGACAACCGCAAAAGTATTCCAGGACATTTGGAAGAACATTGGGCAGCTGGTGGACACATTTGGGGACTACTTTGGTTGCGTCCCAGTGGAACTCTAAGCAGTTGGGCAAAGGAAATGTATTTGATTTGGGAAACAAGTGAAGCTGAAGAGTGGTTAGATAAGATAGATTGGATTCCACTGTAGAGAATCAACAAACAAGGGGTGCGGTTGTGCGAAGCGTACGACTCGACAGGCGATCGCAGCAATTCTAAATCCTTGGTGAACAACAAGATTCCCGACTTCGCAGAAGTCGGGAATCTAAACCTTTTGTTGATCGCAAAACTTAACAAAATTGGTGATTCAGAAATTTGAAGGGATTGAGAGGAAGCTTTATAGTAAATGACAACGGCTGATAGACGTCTAACTATGATCTACTGCCTCAATCCCAGTTGCGAGAAGCCCCTAAATTCTGATACCACTTTCTGCCAAAATTGCGGCACACAACTGATACCCCAGTTGCGAAACCGTTATCGCATTATCCAACCACTAGGAGGCGGAGGATTTGGCAGAACTTTTTTGGCAGAAGATGAAGACAAACTGAATGAACATTGTGTCGTCAAGCAGCTAGCACCACAAGTTCAAGGAACCACCGCCCTGCTTAAGGCAACTGAACTCTTTCAAGAAGAAGCGCGACGGTTGCAACAGCTTGGAGAACATCCGCATATCCCGACTTTGTATGCTTACTTTCGGCATGATAACTACTTGTATCTGGTGCAGCAGTTTATCCTCGGGCAAACTTTACGGCAAGAGTTGAGACAGCAAGGAACTTTCAGTGAGGAAAAGATTTGGAAACTGTTAAGTGAACTCTTACCCATTCTCAAGTTTATCCACGAACATCAAGTTATTCATCGAGACATTAAGCCAGAAAATATTATCCGTAGATCTCTTCGGGAAGATTTAGTACTGATTGATTTCGGAGTTGCCAAGCAGTTAACAGCAACTTCTCTGGAACAAACAGGTACAACCATTGGTTCCTTTGGCTATGCACCGATCGAACAAATGAAGTATGGCAGTGCATATCCAGCAAGTGACTTGTTTAGTTTGGGTGTGACTTGCTTTAATTTATTGACAGGAATTCACCCATCTGGGCTTTATATGGAACAGGGCTATAGTTGGGTGATGCATTGGCGACAACATCTCAAGTCCCCCTTATCTCCACAACTGGTGCAGGTATTGGACAAACTGTTGCAAAAAGATATTGAGCATCGTTACCAATCAGCTGATGAAGTTCTGCAAGATTTGCCTCAAAAGCCACAACCTGCCTCAATTCCACGAGATTTTTCTTTACCACAGCCGCCGTCAAGGATAAACCTGAGACAATTGGTTTTTCCTAGCACTGTTCTTCAACCG
The DNA here is from genome assembly GCF_963920835.1 of Scytonema sp. PCC 10023. Classification (NCBI taxonomy): domain Bacteria; kingdom Bacillati; phylum Cyanobacteriota; class Cyanophyceae; order Nostocales; family Scytonemataceae; genus Scytonema; species Scytonema sp. PCC 10023. The sequence goes on along the minus strand of NZ_CAWUDP010000106.1, from coordinate 11,817 downwards.
AGAATCCAGTTAAAACATAAACTGTTAGGGGCAAGCGTTATCCTGCTTTTGGGGTTAAGTGTATATGCCCATTGGCAAAGCTTGGGGCATATCCCAACCTTGACTGGGCATTTGAACGAGGTTAATTCCTTAGCGTTCAACCCTTCAGGTAAAACCCTAGCCAGTGGCAGTGATGACAAGACTATTAAACTTTGGAACCGAAATAATAGACAACAAATTCGTACCTTTAAAGGGCATTCAGACAAGGTTTATACTGTTGCTATTAACCCGGATGGTCAGACTCTTGTTAGTGGTAGTCTGGACAACACTATTAAAGTCTGGAATTTGAACACAGGCAAGGAAATTCTTACTTTGAAGGGTCATACAGCCTTGGTACATTCCGTTGCCATCAGCCCGAATGGTCAAAATATTGTTAGCGGTAGTTATGATAACACCATCAAAGTTTGGAACTTGAGTACGGGACAGCAAATCCGCACCCTTAAGGCGCATTCAGGGGAAGTTTTGTCGATCGCCATCAGCCCACATGGCGACAAAATTGTAAGTGCCAGTGGGGATCAGACTATCAAGGTGTGGAATTTCAACACGGGAAAGGAGATACGGACTCTCAACAAACATTTAGCCGATGTTAACGCCCTTGCTATTAGCCCGGATGGTCAGTTATTGGTTAGTGCCAGCGATGACAAAACTGTCAATGTGTGGAATCTGAACACAGGAAACCACATACGCACTTTAACGGGTCATTCAGCCGATGTCAATGCTGTCGCTTTCAGCCCCGATGGTGAAAAAATTGCTACTGGCAGCGATGACAGCACTGTTAGAATCTGGAACTTGAGTACGGGACAGGAAGTACACACCTTCAAAGGGCATACTCGAGAGGTTTTTGCCGTCGCTTTCAGTCCAGATGGCAAAACTTTGGTAAGTGGGAGTAAGGACAAGACTATCAAGATTTGGCAACTGCCGTAGCGATTTGGCAGACTCCCTAACCCCTGTTATCGAGGAGACGGTAGAATAAACCTAATTTTCAAAGCTTCAAAAGACGAAATATGACAATGCATCCTACTCTCCAAAGTGCATTTGCCAATCGGTGCGCTCTCAAAGTGATCAGCGGTTTGAATAACTTCGATCGCGATCGCGTAGCAGCAACCGTCAAAGCAGCCCATCACGGTGGTGCGACTTTTGTTGATATCGCTGCTGATACCACCTTAGTACAAATGGCAAAAGGATTGACAAATTTGCTAGTTTGTGTATCAGCAGTCGAACCAGAGAAATTTGTGCAAGCTGTGGCAGCAGGTGCAGATTTGATTGAAATTGGTAATTTCGATTCTTTTTATGCTCAAGGACGCAAATTTGAGGCTGAGGAAGTTTTAGCGCTGACTCACCAAACTCGCGCTCTCCTACCTAACATTACCCTCTCTGTGACTGTTCCCCATATTCTGACACTGGATCAACAGGTACAGTTAGCAGAGGAACTGGTGAAAGCTGGCGCAGACATCATCCAAACCGAAGGAGGTACAAGCAGCAACCCAACTCACCCTGGAGTTTTGGGACTGATTGAAAAAGCTGCTCCCACTTTGGCAGCAGCTTATGAAATTTCCCGTGCGGTGTCAGTTCCAGTGCTGTGTGCTTCTGGTATTTCCAGCGTCACAGCACCCCTTGCTATTGCTGCTGGCGCTACTGGTGTTGGTGTCGGTTCTGCCATCAACCAACTCAACAGCGAAGTCGCAATGATTGCTGTTGTACGTGGTTTGGTGGAAGCGTTGGGAACTGTCACCACTTCTGGTGCGATCGCCTAGAAGAAGACACGGGGACACGGCGAGGGAGCGAAGGAGGGAGCGAAGGAGGGAGGGAGCGAAGGAGGGAGCGAAGGAGGGAGAATTTTCCCTCACCCTCTCACTCCCTCACCCTCTCACCCTCTCACCCTCTCCCTCACTCCCTCTACGCCAAACAATCCTTGAGGCTATAAATTACCTGGTTTTGCTGTTCTTCTAACAATTCTGGGAACATAGGCAAAGACAAAACTTCTTGACAAGCTTGCTCTGCCACTGGCAATTGCCCTTGTTTGTACCCCAGACTTTCATAAACAGGCTGCAAATGTAAAGGGTGGGGATAGTAAACCATTGTGTTTACACCCCGCTCTTGCAATTGGCTGCGAATCAAATCCCTTTTATTGCCGAGTACACGAATGGTGTATTGATTCCACACTCCCATACCCCCAGCTAATTCTTGGGGTGCAATGATACCAGGAACTTGATTAAGAAATTGGTGATAACGAGATGCAACTTTTCGGCGCTGATTATTCCAAATATCTAGATAACGCAGCTTTATTTGCAAAATAGCGGCTTGGATGGCATCCAAACGGCTGTTGACACCGATTTCCTCGTAATAGTATCTATTTTTCTGCCCATGCTCCTTTAGTACTCGTAACTTTGCCGCGATTGCGGGGTCATTAGTCGTTATTGCCCCCCCGTCACCGTAAGCACCAAGGTTTTTGGTAGGGTAAAAACTGAAGCAACCGATGTGCCCAATGCTTCCTACCTTTTGCCCTGTCCAACTTGCCCCTGTGGACTGAGCGCAATCTTCTACCACGAGTAAATTATGTGCTTCTGCTACATCTATCAATGCAGTCAGATCTACAGGTTGACCAAACAAGTGAACTGGGATAATTGCTTTCGTTTTGGGTGTAATTGCGGCTGCTACTTCCTCTACATTTAGATTAAACGTAGTAGCGTCGATATCAACAAACACTGGCACCGCACCGACAGCACTGATAACCTCAGCAGTAGCGATAAAAGTAAATGGTGTGGTGATCACTTCATCGCCTGCACCAATATTTAAAGCTCTCAGTGCTAAGAAAAGAGCATCAGTACCAGAGTTACAGCCTACACATTCAGTCACACCAGTATAATCGGCAAACTGTTGTTCAAAGTTTGCTACTATTGGACCGCCGATATAACGACCAGAAGATAGAACCTCCAAAACGGCTGCGCTGACTTCTGCTTCAATAATGCTGTATTGTTGCTTGATGTCAAAGGCTGGTATGGAATGTTTTACACTTTGAATCATGAGATTTATCTTAAGTTAAAAATAGATACCGACGTTAGATTTGCGCTTATTGAGTTTTGAATCAAAAACACGCGTGAAAGTCTTTTTCCCCAAAATCACGCCATTCAAGGGTTTTTACCTAGGTTTTTTATCAAAAAGGCTACCATTTGCTAGGGTGAAAGGAGATGGATATCCACCAAGAACTAATACCTTTAATTAAAGTTCCCAATGAGTCCTTTTAAAGCGAACAGGTGACAGGGAAAAATCTGTAACATAGAACCCTGTAACCTATACCTTGTAACCCATATACACAAGAGGTAGAAAACCCATGCAGGAGTTAATCAAGCTAGATTTCGTTGATTTGGCTTGTGCTGTTGGATTAATGGGCGCAGCCATAGCTTTATCGGCGTGGGAAAGAATAGGGCTGGAACTAAATTTAGCGATCGCAACAGGGAGAACCATCCTACAACTTGCTGTATTGGGGTATGTTTTAGAGTTCATCTTTGCTTTAGATAATCCTTGGGCAGTTTTGGCGATTTTATCAATCATGCTGACAATTTCGGCAATTGTCGCACGAAATCGCATTACTCAAAAAATACCGCAGATGTTGCCCTTAGTGTGGGGGTCAATTTTCCTCAGCACAGCCTTGACAATGGTTTATACCAATGTATTGATCATTCAACCAGACCGATGGTTTGAACCGCAGTATGTGATTCCTCTAGCAGGAATAGTGTTAGGTAATGCTATGAATGCTGCTGCGCTTGCTGGAGAACGTCTTGTCAGCACCATTAATGCTAGCCACTTGGAAATAGAAACCCACTTAAGCTTGGGGGCAACTCCTCAACAAGCAATTGTACAGTACCGTAAAGATGCTGTTCGCGCTGGATTGATTCCTACTCTGAATCAAATGATGGTCATAGGTATGGTGACGCTACCAGGAATCATCACCGGTCAGTTACTCAGTGGCGTTAATGCTCGCGAAGCTGCATCTTACCAAATTTTGATTATGTTCATGATTGCGTTTGCCAATTTGCTGACAACAGTGTTAGTCACTCGGGGAATAACTCGTCAATTTTTTAACTCCACTGCCCAATTGCTAAGATGACTTATTATTAATTAATTATTAATAATTACTAACACACCGAAATGCGCTTTTTTGAAACAAGGATGCTTTGCAATCTATCTTAACTATAGCAATCCTATTTGACTTGTGACAATTTTTTCGTGAATAAACCGCCAAGCCTGCCCCCGAGCAAAGCGTAGACGCCTGCAGGGCGGCTTCCCCGAGGGTAGGGACGCCAAGAGCGCCAAGAAAAGAGACTTTCAGGAACGCTCTTTGCGTGCCCGTGCCTCCTAACGGAGGAGCTAACGCGCTTCACGAAGGGGGCGCGTAGGCTTAGGGCTTATCATTTAGGACTAACAAATGGTACAAGTAAAGAAAAAAACATGGATGACGAATTATGAATGATTCGGTCAAGCAATGAATCAATTTGATAGAAATACTGTTCAATGTTGAACAAAAGAAAGTCTAAAAGACAAAGGATAAAAAATGAAATACTTCATCCTTTAGTTCAGACGTTCTACCTCAAATTTCATTCTTTGGGTGAGCTAAAATAGCTCTGTGTTTGTGTCATAATTAAGCTTTAGTATCTAGAAAAATTGTCATGTAAAATTTAAAATTGCTTAACTCAAGATTTTAAAAAAGCTAAATTATCTAAAAATAAGGGTGCTTTTGATGTTAGGTTGTATCAAGGTTTATTGACAAGGAGGGTTGAGAAGGGCAATACTAGCAAATTTACTGATGCAATTAATTGCGTCTTGTTTACTTGGAAAGAGTAAGTGTTTTGAGAAAAAATAAATTTCCCTTATAAACTGAATTAGTTAAAATTTATCAGGGAAAATAAGTATTTATAGGCAAAAAAAGCTTTATCCTGCAACTAGGGTGCAGCGTCAATGTTTTCGACAGCACCGCAGCAAAGAGCGAAATTGTGGCAAAAAAGGTGTGTGTCAATGGATTTATTAGAGTACCAAGTTAAGGAATGGTTGGCAAAAAAAGGTATTCCTGTATTGCCTTCGCAACGAATTGACCATCCCACGGATTTAAAACGTTTAAAAATTAGCTACCCGATTGTTCTGAAATCTCAGGTGCATGCGGGTGAAAGAGCAAAAGCGGGTGGAGTCAGGTTTGTAGAAACGACTATCGATGCGATCGCCGCTGCACAAAATATCTTTCATTTACCCATTTTGGGGGAATTGCCAGAAGTGTTACTGGCAGAAGCTAAGTATGACACTGAACAAGAATTTTATCTAGCTGTAGTTTTAGATACAGCAGTCTGCCGACCTGTACTTTTGGGTTGCACAGAAGCAGACGATATTGATTGGGAATCAGCCAGCGAGAAAATGCAGCACGTCGTCGTTGAACAGGAATTTTCCCCATTTTATGCTCGACGACTGGCGTTGAAAATGGGCTTGCAGGGTGAATTGATACAGTCTGTCAGCACTGTTATCGAAAAGATGTACCAGTTATTTGTAGAAAAAGACCTAGACTTGGTGGAAATTAATCCCTTGGGTGTGAGTTCTTCTGGTCAAGTTATGGCGCTCAATGGTAACATCAGCGTCAACGAACGGGCAATTGGGCGTCACTCAGATATGGCTGAAATGGCAACAAAAATCGTAAAGCGTTATACCAGTAGCGAGACAATCAGAAATTTGGGCGACTGGGATGTCGTAGAAATGCACGGGAAAATTGCCATTTTGGGTAATGGTGCTGGTTCGGTAATGGCAACTTTGGACTTAGTGGTTAATAGTGGTGGAAAGCCTGGTGTGTGTTTGAATTTGCGCCATGCGTCTGTTACCGAAACTTCACCAACCACCTTCAGGAGTCGCTTAGAAAAAGCTTTAAAAAACTTGACTACTGACAAAAGCATTCAAGTAATACTCATTAACTTCCTAGGTAGTATTTCTCAAGCTGGCGAAATCTCTGAAGTCATTGGTAACTTTGTGGAGAATAGCACTCTGGAAGTCAAACCATATATGGCAAGGTCTAATGGCAACAAAAACCGTCGAGAAAGCCATTTTCCGCGCTTAGTAGTCCGTCTTGCCGGTTCTGAGTTCGAGACAGCAAGGAAATACATCGCAACACTGAAAACCCCAACTGATGGGTCTATAGTGGTGGTAGAAAATTTGGATGAAGCGGTAGCAGAAGCAGTCCGTCTTGCTAAGTCCACAGCATACAACAGAAGGTTTTGACCAATTAACCTGTTATGAATTTGACACCAGACAGCAAAGTGTTACTCCAAGGCTTTTGTGAATATATCACAGCAACTCATGTTGCTCAAATGAAAGCTCAAGGCACAAATTTGGTAGGTGGGGTCGATCCTGGATGTGGTGGACAGCAAAGATACGGTTTGCCAGTATTCGACTTAGTAGAGGAAGTCGTGGGGCAATTCGGAGTTATTGATACGACAATCATCTGCGTACATCCGTACCAAGTCCTAGATGCAGCACTAGAAGCGATCGCATCTAATATCCGCCAAATCATCATAATCTCCCCTGGCGTGCCACCGTTGGATATGGTGGAATTACTTCGCGAAACCGAAGCAACCGAAACCCTGATAGTAGGACCAAATAGTCCTGGGATCATCGTACCAGGGAAAATTCTCTTGGGGACTCAACCCAGTGAATTTTACACGCCTGGTTCAGTAGGTATCCTCAGTCGCAGCACCACTCTCACCTACGAAATTGCTAGAGAATTAACCAATGCTGGCTTAGGACAGTCAATTAGTGTCAGCATTGGTAGTGATGCGATCGTTGGTTCTTCTTTTCTGCAATGGCTACAAATATTAGATGAAGATGAAGCCACAAAAGCAATTGTTTTAGTTGGTCAACCAGGTGGTGGTCGTGAAGAAGCCGCAGCGCGTTACATTGCGGAAGCAATTGATAAACCAGTCGTTGCTTATATTGCAGGAACACAAGCACCACCCGTTAAACATTGGCGTCAAACTGGAACTTTAGCGGCTGTCATAGGACGCGATCCTGATTTTGGCACAGCAAAAAGTAAATTAGCAGCTTTTTCTCAAGCAGAAGTTCCAGTCGCCGAACGTCCTTCTCAAATTCCAGAATTAGTCAAGAAAGCAATGAAATAGTCATTAGTCATTGTAGAGACGCGCCATGGCGCGTCTCTACATCTTCATTAGTCATTAGTGATTAGTGTAATAACTATTGACTCATTAGTGCTTTTGTCGCTGACTCTCCTGCAAGTCTCACCTGCTTTCTCAAGTGGAAGTTTAACAATACCAAAACACTGAACTCTGCCAACAAAGCCATAAAAATTGTTGGCGTCGAAGTGTACTCCAAACTTGCCCAAGGGAAAGTCGAAAACAGCCACACAATAGGGTATTTGGAAGGTTCGACATGAAGCATTCCTAAAATCAGTGGTGGCAAGAAAATTGCTGCACCAATAGTGCCAATTGCCCAGAAAGAACGCTTAATCGTTTTCATCAACAACATCTTCTGGGCCATCGTAGCGTAAATCATCATTAAGGTGATAAACAAAGCCACACCCAAGATGGCATTTAACCTACCAACATCGTTAATTAGCCAATTTAGGTTTCTGCTATGATGAACATTCAAAATAGGTGCCAGTAAAACCCAAATGACGAATGGAGTCGTTACCATCACAAGATGAATCACCATTGCTACTAATGGAGGGCTTTTTTCACCTAAAATTAAATCCAGCAACAAAGAATTTTTCCAAACACTTTGATGACCAGGAAGATTATGGTGTCGATACCTTGCCCAATCTTGTACTGTTTGACGGTGAGGCGAGAGAATTGCAATTAAACCAAACAACAGCACTAAGTTGAAGAAGACTAGCCAAATAAAATTTTGTTGTATTTGGTAATTCACATCATGAATAGAACAACTGAACTTGTATGGAGGGGTAGAGGGACAGTAGTTTTCTATATACTGTAGAGTAAATCCCCAAAGAATCACTTGGGAACAAGCGACCAGAAAATAACTTTGACCCTTGCTGAGGATGGTAGCGTTTGGGTTACGGAAACAACGCTTTAGTGCTTGCCAAATCCAGTAAGTCCACAAGCCATAATTCAACAAGTGTAAACCAATCAAACCGACAAGATTTGTTCCTATCGGCATATAAAAAAACTGCACTTTTTCTATCAGTTCAGAGTTATATCGCCTGAAAAACAGGTTTGGGAATAGATACTGCGTCATGTCAAATGGGCTTAACAGCCTAAACCAAGCAGTTGAATGGTTTAAAGATGAACCAGACAACGCTATTCGCATCGTCAGTATCAAAAATAATAGAACAGCACCACTACCCAACCAAGGCTGAAAACCACTGAACCCACGACAACATAAACCAAAAAGCAATGCAGCGCTGTAGAAGAAAATGCAGCCAGCAACCAGAACAGCCCAGAAGCTTAATATGTAACTTGTGGCAATATTAGCAGCACGTCCAGCAATGAAATGTAAAGGCGTTGCTGTGAAGATGAACAGGTAAATTAAGATGGGAACACCCAGCATTTTACCAGTCAAAATACTCGTTTCCAATTGGGGAGTGAGGCGAATAAAATTGAGCGTACCGCGCCGTTCTTCTGTCGCTAAGTTATTAATCAGCAAGTATGTGCCAGCAACTAACAGCGTGAAAATAAAAATCACACTTAGCGAGAGGAATATGTATTCCCAATGTTCCCGCCACCACGTTTGCATATCAAGTTGGTCTGTGGGACAGAAATTATTGGATAAATAACTCTCAAACTCAGAATTTTTTGCCTTTACTTGCGCGATTTGTGCTTGAAGTTCTTGTATTCTATCAGAGTTGAGTGGTTGAGTATTTCTATAACCATCTAATTGTCTGTGAAGGTCATTAGATTGTCGAAAAATCTGGCTTTGTTGCTGTTCGTAAAATGGACGCTGACGACAGTACTTGCCGACTAGTGAATGTGTTTCTCCAGGGAAATCTTGTAATTGATAAAGGAATAGTACCAGTTGACCAAGTAGTGATAAGACAACTGCAATTGCTACGTTAAAACCTTTGAGGCGTCCTTTCAGTTCTCGGAATAATTGAGGATTCCAATCACCTACTCGGTCTATTAAATGGTGTATCATCAGAAATTCTCCATACTACCACAAGAAATTAAAATTTCTGGCTTATAGCTAAAGTCGGTTAAAACAGACAAAAGTTCTCCGTTTTTTCAATTAACTTCCCTTGAAAATAAGGCAGCTATGCTGAAGGCAGAAGGAAGAACCAAAATCCTCCTTCTTTGTGAACTTTTGCTCATGGAGTAAGATTGCAAAAGCCAATTGGATGAAAATAAAACCACAGATTAACACATCTATAAGGTAGGTGTGCCTTTTTGCCTTGTCGGCTATGGCGGCTTTACTCTGGAAACACAAGCAGTGAATGTGTAGTCTATACCTAGATATCCTTACTTTTATCAAAAGTGTCACGCCATGCCAGTGATCACGATTCGGGAAGAAGGAAAAACCGAAACCGGATTTGAGGCAACTCTCAGATTTGCAGGGGAAGAATACTTTGTTACCATTACTGAGCCATTCACTACCAAGGAAGAAAAAGAACTGGAGTGGTATTTTGAAGAGTGGCTGGAGTTTCCCTTTAGTGATACTACTATAGCTCAGAGGGCAGCAGCAAGTATTAAAAAGTACGGAGAGAATTTATTTAACCAAGTTTTTACAGATAGAAGTGCCTACAGCGAATATCAGCAACTGCGGAAAGGGCAGAACCCGCTACAGATAGAAATTGTGGGTAAAACCCCGGAATTTCAAGCACTGCATTGGGAGGCGCTGTGGGAACCTGGTTTTCCGCGACCACTGGCGGTAGACTGTGTGATGGTACGCAAGAGTATTAAACGTGGGGCAAAGCAGGCGGATGTTCCACAGTCGCCAGTGATTAATTTGCTGGTGGTAACAGCGCGACCGAATGAAGAACAAGATGTTGGTTATCGTACCATTTCGCGACCACTGATTGAGGCGATTGAAAATAGTCAGTTGGCGGTAAACGTGGAGTTATTGCGTCCGGGTACTTATGAAGCACTCGCAAGACATTTGGAAGAAAAAGGCGCGGGATTTTATCACATCATCCATTTTGATGCCCACGGGGCGTTGATGAGATATCAGGAGATCCACAATGAGGCAACGGCAAAGCCCTATGCTTATCAGGTGAGATGGGGGCGTTATGATTTGCAACGGTACGACGGGGTGAAGGCGTTTCTGTTTTTGGAAGGGGAAACTAAGGGCAATGCTGATCCGGTGGAGGCGACGGAGTTGGCGAATCTGTTGACGGGTAAGGGAATTCCTGTGTGTCTTCTCAATGCTTGTCAGTCGGGGAAGCAGGTGAAGAACCCCACCCCCAGCCCCTCCCCGCCAGCGGGGAGGGGGGCACGTACTGCCGGGGACGTGGAGAATGATTACAGAGAGACTAGTCTGGGTAGTCAGTTGATGGCGGCGGGGATGCAGATGGTGGCGGCGATGGGGTATACCGTCACTGTGGATGCTGCTAAGCTGATGATGCAGCGGGTTTATACTAGTCTGTTTGATAACAAGGAAATCACCGAGGCGATACGGCTGGGTAGGCTGGAACTTTTTCATGACAAGAAGCGCAAAGCTTATTTCAACCAAGAAATTGATTTGGAAGATTGGTTGCTACCTGTGGTTTACAGTAATCAAGCGGTAAAGTTCAACCTGCGGGAGTTTACGCCACAAGAAGAAGAGCAATTTTGGCAATCTGAAGGTGAAAGGTATCACTTCACGCCGCCGGAATATGGATTTTTCGGGCGAGATTTGGAGATTCTGAAAATTGAAAAGTCGTTGTTGCGGCACAATATCTTGCTGTTGCAGGGAATGGGGGGAACAGGCAAAACGACTCTGCTGAGATATTTACGGCAATGGTGGCAGAGGACGGGTTTTGCAAAAGATGTATTTTATTTTGGCTATGACGAGAAGGCGTGGAATTTAGAGCAAATCATTTGGGAAATTGGCAACCAAATTTATGATAGGTTTGATAACTTCCATCGGATGGTGCCAGAAGCGAAAAAGCAAAAATTACTGAAAACACTCCGCGCTGAATCTTATATTTTGATTCTGGACAATTTAGAATCGGTGACTGGGCAACCGCTGGCAATTCAAAATACTCTACCAGAGGCGGAACGCAATCAAATTAAAGATTTTTTGACGCGGTTGGTAGGGGGAGAAACGCGGGTGATGCTGGGTTCCCGCAGTCGTGAAGATTGGTTACAAGCTTTGCAAATCTCTATCGAATTTAACGATCGCTACTCTTGTGCTCGCACCTACCACCACTTGGGATATGTAGCCCAAGAATTGCGCGAATTTGAAGAAGCAAGGCGCAATTACCAACAAGCTTTGCAAATCTCTATCGAATTTAACGATCGCTATTCTTGTGCTTGCACCTACCACCAGTTGGGATTCTTAGCCCAAGAATTGCGCGAATTTGAAGAGGCAAGGCGCAATTACCAACAAGCTTTGCAAATCTATATCGAATTTGGCGATCGCTATTCTTGTGCAAGCACCTACCACCAGTTGGGAATGGTAGCCCTAAAATTGCGCGAATTTGAAGAAGCAAGGCGCAATTACCAACAAGCTTTGCAAATCTCTATCGAATTTAACGATCGCTATTCTTGTGCTTGCACCTACCACCAGTTGGGATTCTTAGCCCAAGAATTGCGCGAATTTGAAGAGGCAAGGCGCAATTACCAACAAGCTTTGCAAATCTAT
>NZ_CAWUDP010000105.1:0-32600 GCF_963920835.1 Scytonema sp. PCC 10023 | reverse complement strand
GATTGTCGATAAATGACTGGGGTTGCCTAGGTTTTTGGCTGCTTAGGACAAACTCTCTCATTGGTCACTCAGCAAATCAGCCCGTAGGTTGTCAAGAGTACCACGTTTTGCCGTACCTATTCTCATTGCTTCCAGCGTTTGTGCTGCATTGCTGGCAATTTCTTTACGCCGTTGTTCAACCCGTCTTTTATAAATCACTTCCAGTAGCAAATCTTGGTCTTCAGTTGAAAGAGCCTCTACATATTCAATGACTGTCTGTAATGATACAGGCTTGCTCATCAGCAATGTTTATAGGTTTTGATGATTTTATGTTCCTTTATTTTATGGCAGTTCTCAACGGGACGGGGCATTTGTAAAGGCTTTGCCCATTGGTGTCTAAGGCAAGAACCTTGTAAAGTAAATACGTCATATTATGCCCTTATACTTGCCCACAATTTTCGCTTCACCCCACCCCGGTTTTGTCTGACGGCAAAACCTCCCCTCCCCGCAGGCGGGGAGGGGATTAAGGGGTGGGGTAAAACCAACGTGGGATAGGTGAAAATCGCTATATCTGTATTGACTATCTATAGCCCTTCTCACTTCGTTACAAGACAGCCAGAACGCCTAAATCTAGCAAAAACCACCATATTTTAACCACAGGCTCAAATATACGGCTTAAGTTATGTCAAAGCAAATCCACATATAGTCTTATGTTGCCTACAACCAATCTATGACTTCTGCTAGAAGAATGATTACGTTTTTATAGCTAGTCTTGACTTATATGCAGGACAACTCCCTGGCTTGAAAATAGGTTGGTTTTTTACTCAAATTCCAAAGCCAACCTCTATTTGTAGTGAGCCGACGGAGTTTCCGAAAGTGTGAAAAGTATTGAAAATGAACTCATGGAGTCTTGTGATGACAAATCTGATTTCTAAGGCGATCGCTAACATCAGTTCCGTACTTAACCAATTTCAAGTCAAACGTTTTCTAGCTGTTGTTCTAGTTGGCTTTCTAGTGCTGACAACAAACGTTGCTAATGAGAGTGGTAACAAAGGTTTAACCAACAGGATTAACCAAGCACTAGATCAGAACGATTCCCAAAGACCAAAAACAACAGGAGAATGGAATAAGGAAGCTCGCGAAACCGAAGGTGCTCCTGGTGAACGCGCGAAAAGAATTGCGGGACAATCAGCAGAAGCTGTAAAAGACTTCGGCAAGCTATACCCAGACACTGCTAAAACAAGTGCTAATGCCGATCCCGATTACCCAGCACATGCAGGCAACAAATACTAAACCTTTTGTGTGAATTCAAATTAGGCACAAATACAGATTTTAGAGCAACAGGTGACAGGGTACAGCGAACGGAAAAACTGTACCTTGTCACCTATCATTTTTTAAGCGGGATAAATCCGCAAACGCCGATTTGGTTCTTCGCCAAAGCTGTTGGACTTCAGGCGATAATGTTCTACCAACTCATGCTGCATTTTCCGTACTTGTGGAGAACGGGGCAATAATTCCACTGGCTGTCCCTTAGGAATCACGATTTGCTCTACAGCAAGTCTTGCTTCTTCGAGAGCGTCCATTTCATCATCGCTGGCGCTATGAAGAAACAGTTGCATTTCGCGATCATCGCCGACATCCGGATCGTCGATGTTCAGCAACCGCCGCAAGCCACGGGTAATCTGTGGTAAGGTGCTGGATTTGATCATGTGGATCGGCACTTGACGAGCTCGAGCCATTTGCCGTAATTTGGCATGGTTTTTGACGTGCGATCGCAGTGCCAATATTGCATCAGCACTATCGAGATCTTTTGTCAAGGCAACTGGTAAAGAAAGCACGCCAACGACTTGCTCCAATTGGCTGCGGCTAACGCCATAGGGATATACGTGCAGTGGCAAATCTTCGCCATTGGGTCCTGCCTGTCTCGTATGATTGGCGAAATCAAAGCCATTATGATCATTTAAGGATTCATCCAGCAAGCGGTCAAACTCACTTCGTCCCGAACCCTTTGGGGCTTCACTAGATAGTGAGGGTAGGGCTAGCATTTGCCCATTTGCACGCCAACCGTTAGGCTGTCGTGCTGGTGGTAAAAAAGATTCCTCTCCACCAAGTGTTTGTCCGCCGCGACCGTTGATAGCGACAAGCTGGCGGGTAATATTCACCTTGCCGTTGTCATCCACAGTCCTGACTTGCGGACTCGGCTGACGTCCGCGTAAGAGAGTATCGACTGTGTCAGCAACGCTTTCGTGGACTACCCAGCGTTGCCGTTCTAACATTTCCACGGCAATCTCGAAAGTGGGAGGCGCTTTGCGTTCCAAAACCGTCTTTTGAGAACCGCGCCGTCTGGCTTCATCGTCTCCCAGCGTCACAGCCTGGATACCACCAACTAAATCGGCAAGCGTCGGGTTTTTGATCAGGTTTTCAATCTGATTACCGTGAGCAGTACCGACCAACTGGACACCGCGTTCGGCAATCGTCCGAGCTGCTAAGGCTTCCAGTTCTGTGCCAATTTCATCAATGACGATGACTTCTGGCATATGGTTTTCCACTGCCTCAATCATCACCTGATGCTGCAAATCGGGATGAGCTACTTGCATCCGCCGTGAGCGACCGATGGCGGGGTGGGCAACGTCACCATCTCCTGCGATTTCGTTGGAGGTGTCAATTATGACCACTCGCTTATTGAGATCATCCGCCAAAACACGGGCAATTTCTCGTAATGCAGTTGTTTTGCCTACACCCGGACGCCCTAGCATGAGAATCGATTTTCCAGTTTCCACCAAATCGCGGATCATGCCAATTGTGCCGAATATTGCCCGACCAACACGACAGGTTAAGCCAATAACCTTACCGCTGCGGTTACGGATGGCACTGATCCGATGCAGGGTTTGCTCAATTCCTGCTCGATTATCTCCGCCAAAGGTTCCCACTCTCTTAATGCAATCATCTATCTGTTCCTGCGTAACGGGTGTTTCGCTCAGATACTCTGCTTGATTAGGAAAGCGAGCCTCTGGGCGACGACCCAAATCCAAGACTACTTCTACTAAGCTATCTCGCAGCGGATGCTTTTCTAGTATCTGCCGCAAGTCTTGGGGTAAAATGTCTAACAACTTTTGGAGATCGTCTGTAATCGTCATGCTTTCTATGGTGACGTTTTTTAGAGATAGCAAGAACACCTCCTTGGGAGGGATTCCCGCCCTTGGAAAATGTCCGGTACACGCTTGTAGGAAACACAGTTGTTCCCTACTGCTATGACTTGAGCTGGGAAACGAGAGAATAAGCAAGCTCTACAGCTTGCCAGAGCAATTCTGGTTCTTCTTCTAGGCGGATTGGTTTGACACTGGTCTTTTTCACCTCCCTTGCTTCTAACTGCTCGAGAATCGGTGACAGTAGTACTCGGGCGTAACTACCGTAAGCAACACCGGCAATGGATGGGGAGGCTCTTGAGGAATAAGCTCCCTCTGCTACCTCTGCTCCCCCTGCTCTGTTGAGCAGTCCCATTGCCTTTAACTTGGCAACAGTGTAGTTGTTGGTTCCACCAGCTAACTGCACATATCCCGGTAATTTAGCTGCCAAGACTTTTTGCCCTAATTTGACGGCGGCTAGAGTGGTACCATCGCCAATATCACCACTCATCGGACGACCGTCTGTCTGCCAAATTAAGGCACACTGTATCGGGGCAATCACGTCATGAAGGGCATGAAGGTAGTCAACCATACCGTCTCCATCGGGACAGCTGATCGCGACTAACTTCAAACGCTCAACCCACGGTAAAATTGCTTGCCACAATCTTTTAAATTCTGCCAAACGCCCAACCTTGGTATGAATTTCTATGGCATCCACCCCAGATGATAGTATCAATGGTGCGATCGCTCCTGGCGTTGATACATATGACCTGGTATAAATTATATCATAAGGACAAACTGGTATGCAACGACCACAGCCGTAGCATTTTTCGGATAAAACTCCTGAATAGTCGTTTTTTATACTCTTAAAAACAATCGCTTGCGCTGGACAAATCTTTTCGCATGGTTTATCACATTCTATGGGGCATTCCGTAGAATGAAATTCGGCTTTGCGAAAATGAGGATCTTCTCCATCGTTGAGGCTAACCATCAACAGTGGCGATTTTCCCCCCCAGCCCAAACTTTGCTGCCGAGCAACTCTTGCCAACTGGTCGGCAACTTGCAGCGCCTGCTGGGCTGCGGCAATCACAGATGGATCGGCAGCAACATCTATGCAGTCAGCACCAGCCAAAGTGTAGGCTAATGTTAAATTTCTAACCGCAGGCAGATGTTGGTAGCTGGCTCCGCAAATGAGCTTGAACCAGTGACCTTCCTTAAGGGATCGTAAAGGATCTAATCGTAAAGGGTCTAGCAGATCAGTCACATCTCTATTATGCTATGGGACAGAAAAATGTAGAACGTAAATCAGAAAAGTTTTGAGTTCTAAGTTTTTCCATGTACGCCCACAAACGTTCTGTTTTCAAGTCTTTTGTGAGTTTCTAGTTAAAGTTATATTTTTTGGGTTTTCTCTTTGCTTGTATTGTGAGGGACAACTTATCAATCGCTCAGCTTGATTGTATTTGTTTTGACTCAGCATCCACCTCGGCGTTTGCATGCTTGACTGGAATTTCGATCAGCAACTCTGCTCCTTGCCCTGGTAAGGAGTTGCAACTAATTTGTCCTTGATGTTTTTGTACGATAATAGTATGGCTAATTGCTAATCCAAGCCCACTGCCTTGACCAACAGGCTTTGTCGTAAAAAATGGATCAAAGGTTCTTGAGCGCACCGACTCATCCATACCAAGTCCATTGTCGGCGATACTAATCTTGACAGTATGATTTGCTGTCAATTCTGTACGAATACGAATCTGAGGAGAGATGATGGAGCTTGTCTGATGAGTTGGTGAGTTGCTAAGGTGTGATGGTGTCATCCTTTTTCGATCTTCCCATTTTGCCATCTGTCCATTAGAAAGTGTCTGCCTATCTCCCCATCTTGCCATCTGTCCATCCGAAGTTGGTAAGTTCGAGTACTCACGATCGCCCACTCGCCCGTCCAAAGAATCGATCGCATTATTCAAGATATGCATAAACACTTGGTTCAGTTCGCTAGCATAACAAGTGACTGGAGGCAAAGTACCATACTCTTTCACAACAACAATGGCAGGACGATATGCTGTTTGCCTCAGTCGATGTTGCAACATTTCCAAGCTGCTGTCTATACCCTCATGGATATTCACCGACTTCATCTCGGCTTCGTCAAGCCGAGAGAATTTTTGCAGAGCCAGTACGATTTGCCGAATGCGATCAGAACCTCTGTACATAGCACCTATGAGGTTTCTCAGGTCATTGATCAAAAAATTCAGGTCTATATCCTTGACTATTTGCTGAATATGAGGTGTCGGATTTGGGTATTCCTGCTGATACGCCGAAATCACATTCACCAACTCTTGCACATATTGCCCAACATACTCAAGATTGCCATAGATCAAGCTGATTGGATTGTTAACTTCATGGGCAATCCCAGCAACCAACTGCCCTAATGCTGCCATCTTCTCGTTTTGAATCTGTTTTACCTGAGCAGCTTTTAAATCGTCAAGAGCATTTTGCAACAAAAAATTCTTTTCTTTAAGTTTAATTTGTAACAGACGTAAATGAATCTGGTTTTGAATTCGCAAGACAACTTCTGCCCCATGAAAAGGTTTAGTGATATAATCTACAGCACCCACGTCAAAGGCTTTTACCTTATCTAATACATCATCTAAGGCACTCATAAAAATCACTGGAACTTCACAAGTTCTATCGTCAGCCTTGAGTTGTTGACATACTTCATACCCATCCATCCCTGGCATATTAATATCCAAGAGAATCACATCAGGCAAAACCATTTGACATGCAGTCAGTGCCATTTTGCCATTCAAGGCTTTACGAACTTCATAACCTTGTGCACTGAGCATTGCAGACAACAGACGCAGGTTGTCTGGTGTATCATCAACCACTAAAATATTGCCTTTATATTCTTTATCTTTATTAAAATCCATTGGCAAAAGTTTATGCTTATTGCTTATTGCTTATAGTCAATAATGATATTCAATACTTCACAAGAAGACAACTTGAAGTTGATATCTATCTAACTTTTATACAACTAGATTAAAATAATCACCACGCTCATTGCTCCTAGAAAATCAGCAAGGAAATCATTCACGACTTTGAAGCGATCGCCCAAGCCTCACGCCGAAGTCCGAACGGCGCAGTGGCAAAGGCAATCGCTTTGGGCGATCGCAAACGGTTGACATTCTTCCCACCCTGCCTAAAGGGCTCAGGGTGGGGATTCCAGAAATCACTTCCCGGACTTCCTCTTTCCGCGAGTTGACTTGCGTGACACTCCTACACGCTCCCTTGCGGTACAGTGTAGGCTTCTGCCGGAAATTATCCGGAGCAGAGATTCGTTCGTGGTACTCCAACTGTTTCCCACTACCGCAGTTTATAGTCAGGCACGTGCCCCTCCCGACTTGAATGATTGAAAAACCATTCACCTACGTTCCTTAAAGATTTTACGCATTGGAGGCAGTAGTCGGCTATTAATAGCATATTTAAGACCACACTTCCCAATGCAACCCCCTATCTTCAGTTATCTAGGTACAGATGGTTGACCAGCGTTTTAGTCTTTGTCAACACCTCTTTATGTTAGCATAATGGGTGGTTAATGAATACCCATTATGAAAGATTCGCGATTGAGTTTAAAAATGTCTTCTCGTAGATTACACAAGTTACGGTCATATGCCGCAAGCAAAGATAAGACGGTTACTCAAATTGTTGAAGATTGGGTTGACAGGTTGCCCAATACGGAGATTAGCGGTCAAGGCACTGTCCACGAGGTCTAACACGAAAAAAAATGGGCAGCCTTACTACTACGAGTACTCGTCTTGGAACACAGATAAACATTACAAAGGCTGCCCATTTTTTTAGGGGACAAATGCGACCCCACTCCTGAATCAATCGACGATTGACATTAGTCGGGGGACGTACCTTAACCGCCCCAAAATTCATAAGGGCACCAACACTCTGTGTATGGTGTGGGGCTTCTTTTGGTTCAAGCTAAGATTGAAAACTGCCCGTTACCATCATCCCTCAAACTTACCACCAAGGGCTGTCCAAGTCAGTTTACCAACCTCCCCATCTACGGAAAGACCTGCTTGTGTCTGGAATGCTCTGACAGCAGCTTCGGTTTGAGAACCAAAATCCCCATCTACTTTGCCTGCATTGTACCCTCTAGCATTCATCACTTTTTGCACAGCCTTGACATCATCTCCTACTCTTCCTTGACGAAGGTTGCGTCTAAGTGTTGGTAGTTCAAAACCAGAATATATTAAATTCCAAGCTTCTCCTCGTTCACCGTCGTTAGGAATACGCCAAATTGACGAACCAGGATAGTAGTTCAAATAATCTTGAAGTTCGGCGGCTGTTGCGGGTTTTGCAGTATCACTTTCCGAACCCCAAATTGGCAGAATTGGTTTTTTCAAGCCTAACTTCTTATGAGCATCTAAACAATCTTTAACTTCTTCTGGAGTCGTAGGCTTGAAAGTGAATTTTTCAAAATAAATTTGTGGCAAAGCAATATCGCAATACTTATCTAAAATCTGCCAAGGAACATTAGGATGAAGTCGAGGATTTCCGAAACTTGTATATCCAAAAGTTCCTTCGTTGACGAGCATACGCAGAGCCGAAAGAAGTTTATCTACATTTGCGTGAGTTTTGGTGTCTTCTACTTCTTTTTCTAAATCAATGATATAGCCATCCAGTCCACAATTAAGAGCTTGCCTGACTTTGACGACTTGTCTTGCGATGTCAGGAGTACCGTAGTGATATCCCCAACCATAAACTTCGATATTACGAGATTTAAAATCCTGAATAATTTCTGGAGAGCACTGCCAATCCCAAAAAGTAGGTTTTCCTTGAAATTTACCATCAAAAACTTTGAGATAAATTCGTTGAACTTTGCGTTCTACAAGTTTGTCCAGATAATCGCTGCGAATATCTGAAAGGTTCCAAATCCAAACTCCCTTGGCTTGTTGAGTCATATTCACCAATTTTTATAAATTCATAACATGGTTTATCATTGGCAAAACATCATTTTATATATGATGAATTCCCTTTGACAGTATACTTTAATTTTTTTTGCGTGAGTAGGTAGGTAAGAAGAAACAGATCTATATTAACAAAAGTAATAACACTTAAAACTCCCGCACTTTTACTTGATTTTTACGATTCACTTACAATTTCTTCAAGAATTTGTCTGTCGATTCCAGACGCTTCCAAAAAAATATTTTGCAATAGATTTACTTCAATAAACAAAATAGATATACATTCACGCTTCGTGTGCGCACGCTTAGAGCTAGCGATAGTGCGGATCACCCGCATAAAAGCTCGCCCAAATTTCCAATGCCTTGAAAACCTCCCAGTGTTTCCATTTCCTCAGTAATTGCCATTAAAAAATTAAAAAGGTATTCATAAGCCTTGCATTTCCTAGGCAATTGTGTGAACATTTGATACAGCATATGGATGAAATGTATATTGACATTGGCTCGGTGAGATGCCTGTCAGATAGGGTAAACGGGTGCATTAGCCGTGGGAAGCCACTTGAGTGGCTACAGTCGATTCTCTTAAAGTTTATTGTCTTAAAATTTACTGTGTGAGGACTGGTCATGAAAGCACTTCAGCTAGCTTTTGCTAGTGGAGTAAGTTTTGTATGCTTACTAGCTGGATCGTTACCTTTGAAAGCAATGGCGGCTCTGGCAAAGGTTACTGATAGTTCAACCATCAGAGTTGCTGAAAAATTAGTAACAAGTGGCGATCGCATCCCTACTATCTCCCAAGCTCTTGCTCAGAGCGGGAACTCTCAAAGTTCACAGTCAAATACCTGCAATACCTTTGTGCTTAGCAATCACGAGTCTGATTGCCAAGCTCAGATGGTTGCTGCTAAAAACCGAGTCACGACAGCGATGATTGCAGATGCTCATAGCAAACAAAATTTAACTGTGTTAAGCCAAGAGCAGCAAAGCCGGGATTTAGTCATAGCTGCTTTCTCTAGTTCTTCATCCCCATCTGCCTCTTCAACAAGAGACTCTATTTCACGCCCAAAATTACCCCAACTTTTATCTCAACAAAGCAACACTCAAAGCGCTGATAGCCCTTCCCCGTCATCAAACTCAGTAAAGGAACAGGTAACTTCTGTATCTCAACTCTCAGATGTGCAACCAACAGACTGGGCTTTCGTTGCACTGCAATCTCTGGTTGAGCGCTACGGTTGTATTGCTGGGTATCCGAATGGCACCTATCGAGGCAATCGGGCTATGACTCGCTATGAGTTTGCCGCAGGTTTGAATTCCTGTCTGAATCGCGTTAATGAACTGATTGCTGCTGCAACAACTGAGTTGGTAAGAAAAGAAGATTTAGCCACGCTTCAGAGATTACAACAAGAATTTGCGACGGAACTAGCCACGCTGCGAGGTCGTGTGGACGTTGTGGAAGCTCGCAATGCTGAACTGGAGGCTAATCAGTTTTCTACCACAACAAAACTGAATGGTGAGGCTATTGTTTCAGTGGTTAGCGCTGGTGGAGGCGCTCCTAACAGGGGTAATCCTAATACTATTCTGGTTGATCGAGTGCGGTTGAATCTGAGCACCAGCTTTACAGGTAAAGACTTACTGATTACTGGTCTGCAAGCTTATAGCTTCGGGGGAGGTACTAACAGTATCGGCGGTGCTTTAGGGTTAGTACCAAGTGGTCCATTGCAAAATCAGAGTGCTAGTAGTGCTCGCCTGAGTTTTGAACCCCAATTTCCAGAACTCGACGTTCCCACTCTATCCTCTATTGGTTCCAACGATATTTACCTTTATAAGCTGGCTTATATATTTCCAGTCGGGAAAAGTCTGAGTCTGTTTGTCGCTCCTCGAGCTGAATCAACGGATGCTTTTCCCGCAATTACTCCTTTTGCGAATGAAGGACAAGAGGCAATCTCTCGGTTTGCAGGCTATAACCCAGTGGTTCGCATCAGTGGAGGGACTTCTGGTTATGGTTTGGCATCTGCTGCAGGCTTCAGTTGGAATCTCTCGGACAAAGTGAACTTGGCAGCCTTTTACGCCAGTGCTAATGCAGCAATTCCATCTCAAGCTCCTGATATACTTCCAGGAGTTTCTGGTACGCCATTGGGAGCAGGCTTTTTTAGTGGTAGTGGGATTGCTGCGGCGCAACTGACCTTCAAACCCAGCAAAAGTTTAGATATTGGTCTTAACTATGCCCATAGTTATCACGAAATCAATATTCTGGGTACAGGATTAGTTGCTAAGGATATTGGGGCGGCATTGCCTGGGGTTGCTGCTGGAATACCCGTCAATATTAACTCGGTGGGTGGGACTTTGACTTGGCGGTTTGCTCCGAAGGTTGCTTTTTCCACATACGGCTCGGCGTTCTTCGTTGAAGATTCTTCAGGTCGCGTTGATGCTTCCACGACTTTTACCAGTTGGATGGCAGGTCTTCATTTCACAGATGTCTTTAAAGAGGGTAACAATGCGGGTATCATCTTTGGACAGCCGCTTTTTGTGACTGATGCCGCTGGTGATGCCAGGTTTAAACTTCCTGGTGAGCGCAGAAGTACTCCTTACCATTTAGAGGCTTACTACCGCTTTAAGGTCAGCGACAATATCAGCATTACACCTGGAGCATTTGTCCTGTTCAATCCTGAAAGTGATAGTAGAAACGATACAACAACAGTGGGTGTACTCCGCACCACTTTCACTTTCTAGAATAAACAAGAGTGCAAAAGTCAATTGTGTGAAAAAAACCACAGATTAACAATAGACTTCTTGCACTAGTTATTTATCTGCTATAGGCTGCGTGCATCTGCGGTTCTAAATATCCATATTAATCACTGTCTTCGATTAAATAACCAGGATGTACTGCACTCAATTGCAAACCGCCTGAGATTCATGCTTGGCGTCCGCACGCCGAAGCTTGGGCGATTGCGATTCGGGGCAGTGGCAAAGCCAATCGCCGCAGGCGGGCACTCTGTGCCATCGCGATTCGGGGCACAGGCAAAGCCAATCGCCCAAAAGCCAAGGCGAGCTAATCGCCACATTCCAATATTTCTTCAACTATGTCGGTATGTCTTAGAACTGCCGATGTTCTGTTGTTTGATAGTTCAGTAAATGGTGTGTTTCCCCCCTTCCCAAGAGCTTGTATTCAGAAAACACAAACTTTATAAAGAAAGCGAACTAGTACGTCACGGCGTAAATAGGGCAACCATTTAAAATCCCTAAAAAGCCCATTTTATAATACTTTTGAATGCATGACTTTTGAATGCATGACTTCCGCCTTGCGGTACTAGCCCACTGCTCTACAAATTGCCTAACCAAAGTGTCATATGGCTTTTCAGCATCTTTGACCTGATTCATCTGTAAAATCACCTCATCTTCCAAAGCTATCAACAAGGTGGTGTATGTTTTTTTTGGATTTTTCTTATATTGCTTTTTTTTTATTTATGTGCTTTCCAGTGCGTTCAAAACCTTCCAGTGTTTCAATGATATTCCTCAGTAATCACTATTAAAAAAGCATTCATAAGCCTTGCATTTGGTAGCTAATTGTGTGAACATTTGATACAGCATATTAATGATGAAATCTATATCGACGTTGGCTGGCTGAGATGCCTGTCAAATAGGTTAAGCGGGTGCATTAGCCGTGGTAAAGCACCTGAGTGGCTACAGTCGATTGTCTTAAAGTTTATTGTGTGAGGACTGGTCATGAAAGGACTTCAACTAGCAAAAGCTAGTGGAGTAAGTTTTGTATGCTTACTTGCTGGCTCGTTACCTTTGAAAGCAATGGCGGCTCTAGCAAAGGTCACTGATAGCTCAACCATCAAATTTGCTGAAAAATTAGCAACCTCTAACGACAGCATCCCTACCATATCTCCATCTGCCTCTTCAACAACAGACTCTGTCTCACATCCAAAAGTACCCCAACTTTTATCTCAACAAACCAACGCTCAAAGCATTGGCAGCCCAAAAGCGTCATCAAACTCAACGAAGGAACAGGTAACTTCTGTATCTCAACTCTCAGACGTGCAGCCAACAGACTGGGCTTTTGCTGCACTGCAATCTCTGGTTGAGCGCTATGGTTGTATTGCTGGGTATCCGAATGGCACCTATCGGGGCAATCGAGCGATGACTCGCTATGAGTTTGCCGCAGGTTTGAATGCCTGTCTCAATCGCGTTAATGAACTGATTGCTGCGGCAACAACTGATTTGGTAAGAAAAGAAGATTTAACCACACTCCAGAGACTACAAGAAGAATTTGCGGCTGAACTAGCCACGCTGCGAGGTCGTGTGGATGTTCTGGAAGCTCGCAATGCTGAACTGGAGGCTAATCAGTTTTCGACCACAACAAAACTGAATGGCGAGGCAATTGTTTCAGTAGTTAGCGCTGGTGGAGGCGCTCCTAACAGGAGTAATCCTAATACTATCCTGGTTGATCGAGTACGGTTGAATCTCACCACCAGCTTTACAGGTAAAGACTCACTGATTACTGGTCTGCAAGCTTATAACTTAGGGGGCGGTACTAACAGTATCGGCGGTGCTTTAGGCTTAGTACCAAGTGGTCCTTTGCAATCTCTAAGTGCTAGCAGTGCTCGCCTGAGTTTTGAACCCCAATTTCCTGGCGTTGACGTTGCGAACCTATCCTCTACTGGTTCCAACGACGTTCAACTTTATAAGCTGGCTTACTTATTTCCAGTCGCTAACAGTCTGACTTTGTTTGTTGCTCCTCGAGTTGAATCAACAGATGCTTTTCCCGCAATTACCCCTTTTGCGAATGAAGGACAGGAGGCAATTTCTCGGTTCGCGGGTTATAACCCTGTGGTTCGCCTCAGTGGAGGGACTTCTGGTTATGGTTTGGCATCTGCTGCTGGCTTCAGTTGGAATCTCTCGAACACACTGAACTTAGCAGCCTTTTACGCCAGTGTGAATGCAGCCATTCCATCTCAAGCTCCTGATATACTTCCAGGAGTTTCTGGTACACCATTGGGAGCAGGCTTTTTTAGTGGTAGTAGTATTGCTGCGGCGCAACTGACCTTCAAACCCAGCAAAAGTTTAGATATTGGTCTTAACTATGCCCATAGTTATCACGAAATCAATATTCTGGGTACAGGATTAGTTGCTAAGGATATTGGGGCGGCATTGCCTGGGGTTGCTGCTGGAATACCCGTCAATATTAACTCGGTGGGTGGGACTTTGACTTGGCGGTTTGCTCCGAAGGTTGCTTTTTCCACATACGGCTCGGCGTTCTTCGTTGAAGATTCTTCAGGTCGCGTTGATGCTTCCACGACTTTTACCAGTTGGATGGCAGGTCTTCATTTCACAGATGTCTTTAAAGAGGGTAACAATGCGGGTATCATCTTTGGACAGCCGCTTTTTGTGACTGATGCCGCTGGTGATGCCAGGTTTAAACTTCCTGGTGAGCGCAGAAGTACTCCTTACCATTTAGAGGCTTACTACCGCTTTAAGGTCAGCGACAATATCAGCATTACACCTGGAGCATTTGTCCTGTTCAATCCTGAAAGTGATAGTAGAAACGATACAACAACAGTGGGTGTACTCCGCACCACTTTCACTTTCTAGAATATTTGTGAGTGGGTCGCTACAACTTATATCATGTCCGGATGAACACTTATAATTAGGGCTGACGCGGGGACGCGGTGACACTCTGACGCGGAGAATTTTTAATTATGAGTAATTAAGCGGACTTGATATTACATTGCGCAGGGAAAGCGA
Source organism: Scytonema sp. PCC 10023 (assembly GCF_963920835.1). Lineage (NCBI taxonomy): Bacteria > Bacillati > Cyanobacteriota > Cyanophyceae > Nostocales > Scytonemataceae > Scytonema > Scytonema sp. PCC 10023. Next base: position 18,796 of record NZ_CAWUDP010000105.1, on the reverse strand, counting down.
TCGCCCTCTGGGAGCATTGCCTCCCTTCCTGTTCCTTGCCCAATCGCCAAAATCATTGAGAACACTGTCAACAAGTTACTAAAAACAAAAATCTCTAGTAAACGCTGATATTTCTTATTCAACAAAGATTTTTGGTGATCGTACAGGTGCCAGCGCCCTTACGGGCGATGGCTTATGTAATATCTTTGAACGCAACTCCGTATAAAAATTACTGGGTCTAGTCTCCACTTAACGCAACACCCAGTTAACAGAGAATGTCAACCTGTATGTTACATCAACGCGGTAACCAGACCCAGTATGAAATTTTAGGTAGTCAGAGTTGCAATACTATGAGCGTCTGCTACGGTTTGGCACTAGGTTGAGATAATCGAGGTCAAACGCGGAAACGCGTTGAGCATAGTTGCCTTTGGCATTGATAGACTCTGCGATGTCGCGGTATTTGCGTGGATCGCCTTCTGCCAATTGCCGTTCTTGGTACTTGCGGGTGTAGAATTTCTCCACCGTAAAGCGCCAGTCGGTTGTGACAGTACCAGCTGTTTCTTGGAAGTCTTCGCCGTAGCGAGGAGTGACCAAGTTGAAGGGGCGTCCTTCTAAGCGCTTGCGCTGGTAAGGCACAGTGTTATCCCCAAAAGCTTGATTGTACTCTTCGCTGTCGATGAGGGCATCAACAAAGCCACCGAAGCCCTTGGTGCCAATCACAATCGACCAAGCAATTTCTTCTTCCTTGTTGTAAGAGGAACGACCCAACAAACGTCTGAGGGTGATGTCTACGAGACGGTAGTTGTTATTCACTGAGACTACCAAACGGTAAAAAGCCTCAGACTTGATTAAACCACGGATAAAGTCCCGCACTGTAATCGAGCCATTTTTCACCTGGGATTCCAGAGTTACCTGGCGGTTGAACTTGAGAATCTCATGCTCGCTGAAAATTTGGCGATAAGCCGCCCAAATGATGTTTTGAATGTCAGTGTAAGAACTGACATCTTCAATCCGGTAGATATACGGTGTATCTTCATTTTGGTCAGCTTTACCAAAGCTGGTGACGCGATGATTTTGGCTGCTTGGTTTGTATTCAAGTAATGGCAGTGCCATGCTGTGTTCTTCCTCGTAAATTATCAACTATTTAAACAAAGAGCACAAGGTGAAAAATAGAAGAGGTTTGATTGCTCAAGATCTTCATTCTTTTATCTTTTATTATTTTCCCGCATTTGGTCTACCGTAACGGGAAACTTGCAGTGGGGCTGATGGAAACAGGAACACCTTGCGGCTTTGTCTGGCGTGTTGTGTCGGGAATTTGAATGTTTGCCGTGTTAACTGGTGTGTATTTCACCTGATTAATCTTGATGGAATTCGCCATTTCCACGAAGTTGTTGATGTCACCCCACTTGTAGCGCTCGGTTTCCTGCTTATCGCGCCAGTAATTGCCATAGCGAGGCGTCACTAGGTTAAAGGGTCTGTCTTTAAAGCGACGACGTTGGTAGGGGACTGTATTCTCACCAAAGTTAGTGAGATATTCGTCGCTGTCTAATAAAGCATCGACAAAACCGCCAAAACCCAAGGTGGCAATTTTAATCGACCAAGCAATTTCTTCATCTTTATTGTAAGGCGCACGACCTAGAAGCCGTTTGAGGGTAAGTTCTACAACGCGGTAGTTAGAGTTTGTCTCTATCACTAGCCGACGAAACGCTTCAGACTTTGCCAAACCCCGGATAAAGTCGCGCACAGAGATTGCTCGGTTCTTTAGCTGGGACTCCAGATTCTTCTGGCGGTAAAAACTCAAGATTTCGTGTTCGCTGAAAACTTGCCGATAAGCCGCCCAAATTAACTCTTGGATTTCGCCACCAGAAGGCGCGTCTTCTAGGCGATAACTCCTAGGAGTATCTTCGTTGGGTACTTCGTAGCCCTCAACGCGCTGGTTTTGAGAACTGGGTTTGTATTCTAGTAAAGGGATTGACATAGTGAATTGTCCTGTATCGTTTGTTCTTTGTCATTTGTTCTTTGTCATTTGTCCTATGTCATTGGCTTTTCTACGAATGACTAATGACTCATGACTCATGACTCATGACTCTTTAGGTCGTCTTGTTTCCAGGAATGTAACGATAAGGCAAGGCAACTTTTGTGGGTTTCACGGTTGGTTGCGCTGCTCCGCTTGAACTGTACGCTTCAGGAAGCTCTACAGAAGAGATAGAGTTTCTTGCGCTGTCGCTTGTACGCTGGTAATTCTGCCCACCAGGCGCGATACTAGCAGCCATTGCTAAAAAGGTAGAAGGAATCCCTTGAGCAATTCCCCTTTTTCCTGATTGCCCTGAAACGGCAACTTGGTAGTAGGAACGACCTCCTAAGTATTGTGACAACTCACGATTACGCCAGTAATCAGCGTAGCGAGGATTCACCAAATTAAAGGGTCGGTCTTTAAATCGGCGGCGCTGGAAGGGTACTATGTCATCGCCAAAGTTCTGGCGGTACTCTTCGCCATCTACCAGTGCGTCGATAAAACCATGCAATCCCTTTGTCGCAATGACTATAGACCAGGCAATCTGCTCATCTTTGCCGTAGGTAGCGCGTCCTAAAAACCGCTTGAAACTGATGTCAACCAAGCGGTAGTTGGAATTCGTTTCTCCTACCAGTTCTCGGTAAACTTCGGTCTTGCCCAACCCCCGAACAAAGTCTCGGACGTTAATTGCTCGATTTCGTAGTTGAGATTCTAGGAAGGGTTGACGATATCTTTCTAAAATTAAATGTTCGCTAAAAATTTGGCGATACCCTGCCCAGATAATGGCATCAATATCTGTGCTTGAGGTGGCATCTGCCAACCGATAAATAATTGGCGTATCTTCGTTGGGTACTTCGTAGCCTTCGACACGCTGATTTTGGGTTGTTGGTGTAGATTGAAGCAGTGGTATTGTCATCTTTACTTTTACCTTTTTTTATGGTAAACTTTGGCCGACTAGAGAAACGCCATTGCTCGCGTCTGTTTGAGCGAGTTGCACGCGAGCCCGGACTGCTTTTTCATCATCGGTTGCCAGCATTTCCTCGAATCTAGCCTGGATTGGACCGTGCAAATCAGGTACTTTCGCTAGCGCTTGCAAACCAACAACAGCAGCATAACGAATCGACCAATCGGAATCTTGGGAAATGGCAAGCAAGCCTGACAGCGCTCTTTTTTGGGCTGTGTGGCGTTCTGAAATATCAAGCTGATGCCAGCATATATTTCCCAGTCCCTTAGCAGCAGCACGCCGGACACTGGGGGCAAAGTCAGTAGTGGCGGCTGTAAGCAATAGATCTAAGGCGCGAGGATCAGCGATCGCAGCTAATGCCCTGATCGAGTATGCCCGTGCGCCATAGTTATAATCATCTATTTGTCCTAGCAGCTGTGGTACTGCGACTTCTCCCAACTCTGTCAGTCCAGCAACTGCTGCCACTGCTGCAGGTGGATTGTTATAACCAAAGACGGCGATTAAGGTGGGAATTGCCGCTGTATCTTTCGCTGCTGCCAATTTTTGTACTGCCGTCACCATTTTCGTAGGTGAGTCCGCTTCGGTAACGGCGCGAATTAATTGTTGGGTATTAGTCATCAGTCATCAGTCATGAGTCATGAGTCATTTGCCATGAGTCATGAGTCATCAGTCATTAGTCATTAGTAAAAAATAAATGACAAAGGACAAACGACAAACGACAAACGACAAATGACAAAGGACTACAACAGAGAATCCATCAAGTTCATAACCTTGATGGCGTTATCACAAAGGGGAGCATCGAAGTCTTGTTTGAGTTGATGCTCTAGCAAACCTTTGAGGGCAAAAAGTTTGAAGCTATTTTCTACCGTAGCATTAGCGATCGCATCCGAGGAAGCCATATACCCTATTGCACCCAAATCCCCTATGGTAACGCGACGCAATTGTAGAGTGCTGTTGTCCAACATTTTCACCAATCGCTCCCCGTACATGGGGTCTTGTGTCAGTTGGTACATGGCTCTGGCTGCGGCGCATTGCACCCGTGGAACTGGATGCTCTAGGAAAGGTTGAATCAGGGGAATAGCCTCAGTTGCTCCAATGGCTCCCAAGGCTTTGATCACCGCTTCATATGGCTGGGTTAAGTGAGGGCGTCCGGGTACTTGCACCGCAGCTGCTGCACCTCCATCTAGCAGTTGCAAGAGTGCGCTTACAGCACTATCAGCACGCAGCATTTCCAAAGACTGGGCGGCTGCTTCTCGCACGTAGAAGTCGGAGCATTCCAGGCACTGAATTAAGCCTGGTACGGCTTTGGCATTGCCTAATTTACCCAGCGCTCTTGCAGCATTGCGTCGTAGTGGGTAACCTCCAAGTTCTGTTCTGTCATCTTCATCTTCTAACGCTGCTATTAGGGCGTCTACAGCTTCTGAAGATTTGACACGGAACTTACCCAGCCACCAAGCAGCATAATAGCGCAGACTAGTATCTGGTGACTGCAGGTTGGCGAGCGCTTGCTCTGTTGTTAGCGGTGGTGCATTTTCTGCGGAAAATTCTTCCGTACTCGGTTCTATCATTACCAACGCATTAGTTTTGTTCTGCAGCGCTTTCGGCGGTCAAAGGCTCAATTTTGACGATTCTACCGCCTAAGCGGGTAATACGCTGCATTTCTTCATTCATCCTGCTGTATGGCACTGTAATAAACACGCTACCACTGTTGCGGATATCGTACTTATTCTTGTCTGTTTCTGAGTTTTGCCGCAAGCCGACTACTTCGTAACGAAACATCCGGCTACCAGATGTAGAAATGCCACCACTACCAACTGTAGTTTGACCGTACATTTTTCCAATCTCTCCTAAGCGTGTTAGTTTAAAGACAACTAAGTTAATTTTGGATTTTAGGTTTTAGAAGCGCTTGCTCTGTGAGCCAAAATCTCAAATTTTGGTTCACTATGCTGGTGTCACGCTGACAATTTTGCCGCCTTGGCGCTGAATTTGCTGGAGTTTATCAGAAAGTCGCTCGTAAGGCACAAAGAAAGCGGTGCTGCTACGACGTACGCTGGGGTAGCCAGGAGCACGAAGTCCTGTGACTTCAAGCCGATAGACGCGATCGCCAATTCCGACTGCGTTCCCTAAATTTTTCCGAGGAGCAACATCACTCGATGCGCGGTAGCTCCAGTTTTCGTTGTTACCAGAAGGACCGATAATCGAGGAGGCGCTGTTCGTTGCCAACTCACGTGCTAGACGAGGTTTTGTGCCTTCGACTTGAGCGCGATCGCTATTAGCATAACCCCGGTACAACCGGAATATCCGATTAAATCCCACGGTTTTTTGTCCGGGTTGAGTCTCAAAACCGCGATAGTAAGGCACAATGTTATCGCCGAAGTTGTTCTGGTACTCCTCAGAATCAATATAAGAGTCTATTTCGGCATCGTATCCTTTGTTTTGGTACAGATCCAAGTGATAAACCACCTCAGACTCATCATAAGGAGCACGACCCAACAAATGCTTGTAGTTGAGTTCAATTAATCGAGTTTGAAAACTGTTGTAGAAAAACTTCTTTTTGTAGAGTTCTGACTTGGCAACAGCACGTACAAACTCTCGTACTGTCAGGTTACCATCTCGCAGCAGTGATTCTGCACTGACCAGGCGATCTGATGCCATTACATAATCATTGCCTAGGACTTGCCGATAAACGGCGCGGATCACCAATTCAATCTCTTCTTTGCTGCCGTTAGAGCGCAGTTCAACTCGAGGTGCATCTCTAAAAGCCTCTGTTCCCAGCCTGGATGCTGCTGCTGTAATCGCCATTTTTATTTCCCCTTATTTATTAGCACTACGACGACGTCGGCTGCTTTCCACAGCGTGCTTAGATAAAAATTTTTTATCTATCCCAAGATAAAACAATGCCCGGAGCTTGATTCAACTGCTAGGTGATTCCATCCAGCACTTGCATCCCTCTCCGGGCCGGATCGCTATCTAGCTAAGAGCGTTGATTGCGTAATCAATGTAGGTGTTGGCTTCGTTAGCAGCTTGACCAGACAAACCGTGGTTACCTTTGATGTACTTCAAAGCTTCTACATACCAGCTGTTGGACAATTCAAACGAGCGGTTGATTTCATCCAAACCAGCAATTAGGTACTCATCCAATGGACCGGTTCCACCAGCAACCAAGGAGTAGGTGATAATGCGCAGGTAGTGACCAACGTCACGAGCGCACTTGGACTTACCACGAGAATCAGCGGCGTACTGAGGACCGTTGTATTGGGTGGTGTAGGGGAACTTCTGATACACAGCTTGGGTTGCACCATCAATCAAGCGCTGAGCGTTTGAAGTCAAAGCGCGAGCAGCTTCTAAGCTAGCAGCAGCACGCTCATAGCGACCGTTAACAGCTTGCAGTTCAGTGTTGCCTAAGAAACGACCTTGAGTGTCAGCAGCTGCAATTGCTTCTGTAATTGGTGTCTTAACCATGATCTAAAATCTCCTTAGTATTTCGTAATTTTTTGCCTAGATACCTATTGTTTTAGGATTTGGGCTTTTTTTGTGCTATTAAGCAACAGCAGCAGCCGCACGGTCAAAGTAGCTAGCAACTTCAGAGATCAGTTGGCTGCAATCGCCTTTGGTGATTCCGTTAGGATCATTAGCGATACTGGTTGCAGCTTCCTTCATCTTCTGAACGCCAGTTGCTACGGAAGAACCAGGAGTACCTAAAGCTTGGTAGGTTTCGCGCAAGCCGTTCAAGCAGCGGTCATCCAGGACACTAGCATCACCAGCCAAGATAGCGTATGTGACATAGCGCAAGATAATTTCCATATCGCGGAGGCAAGCAGCCATGCGACGGTTGGTGTAAGCGTTACCACCAGGAGCAATCAACTGGGGTTGCTCTTCAAACAAAGCGCGAGCAGCGTTGGTAACGATAGAGGAAGCATTGCTGGTGATGCGGTTTACCACATCCAAGCGCTTGTTGCCGTCTTTAACCACGTTAGCCAAAGCATCAATTTGATCGTTGCTTAGGAACTCGCCTCTAGAATCGGCTTGAGCAACTACTTTGGTGAAAACGTCATATGCCATGGATTTGACTCCTAATTCCTTAGTTGAGTGCTGTCTTGATTAAAACTGGCTTTGTTTTATCAATTTGGAATGGCTGACAACAGACAGTACAGAAAATTGTTTCTCAACTCGTCTCACATTCTCTGTGTTCCTAGTAGGAACGAGAAATATGAGAACTTGGGGTGATTTTATGAGAAACTGGCAAACTTTACGAATTGATTGCCTTGTTTAACTTTTGTCTGTTCTTTAACCCCTCCAGATTATGTTTATACAATGCTATCGGGGCATTATCTGTTACAAATTATGAATAAATGAGATAGACCAATAAGAAAAGCCTCAAATCCTTTACATATAAGGGGTCTGCCTGAGAAAACGGCTTTTTTTGGGTTACAAAACTTTACAATCCTTTTTTCCAAAGTGTGATTTGAAGTTATTTATATTTTTTTAATTATTTAAATAACCTCGACAGGGCTATATATTGAAGTTTCCCATTTCATCTGTAGCCACATCAAATCGTGTAAAGAATTCTTAACAAAGAAGCTCTAAATATAGCTTTTCGTTTCTAAAATTCTTTACCACAGGGGGAGATGAGGGAGATGAGGGAGATGAGGGAGATGAGGGAGATGAGGGAGTGAGGGAGTGAGGGAGTGAGGGAGCAGGGGGAGATGAGGGAGCAGGGGAGAAATTCTAAATTTTGAATTTTGAATTGGTTCATTCCCTGATCAAAATGTCAACTGGTCGTGGCAAGGAGTCCTCCAGTATACGTACAAAGTTGGTGGGGGGACGCTCTTATCCCTAGGTCGGGAGACCAGGAGTGCAGTACTGGCGACTGTATGCCGCTCCCTGTCTCGTGACTGGGGAGTGGCTCAAGATTGGAAATGCTCCAAAATATGTAATGGTCTTTATTGCCCCGGACATAATTTTGAGGCTCCCTTACCATTACCCCAATCCCTAATCCCCAATCCCTAATCCCCAATTCCTAATCCCCAATCCCCAGTCCCCTTTACCTGCTCTAGGGCGAGTGTAATCCGAGATAGCACAACTTTATCTGGCTCTTGATTTTGTGCCACCTGCAAAAAAGCACAAGCTTCGGGTGTGGCAATTTCTTGTAGAGAGACTGCTGCTGCATAACGCAATCCCCAATCTTCAGGAGTGACCAAAGCCCAACTCAGTTTTTCAACAGCATGCCGTATTATTTCTGGATCCTTAGCAGTACTACCTATCCGTCCTAGTCCGCGTGCTGCAATGCGACGGACATTCCCCTGACAGTGATTGGCTACTGCTGTACCAAGAACTTCAGATAACAAATCTAAAGTTGTCGGTACACCAATTTGGGCTAAAGCTTGAATGATGTAAGCTTGTAAACCTTGGTCGCTAGAAGTGCGGAAGGCTGCAATGAGTGGTTCTACAGTAGCTGGCGCTAGCTTGACTAAAGCTTCAGTTGCTGTATTTCTCACAGACGGATGGTGATGACTCAAAGCTTGAATAAGTGTAGCGATCGCTCCTGCTTCAATCGTTTTACTATCAGAGATTGCAGTAATTGCAGAGATAGCATCTATTGGAGATGAGGCGTGTTTTAATTGCGAGATTAATTTGTCGGTATCTTGAGATTTCAGTTTATTCATTGTTGTTCATTGTTGTAGATAAAAAAAGGGGAATAGGGAATGAAGAAGGGAGAATTTTTATTCCCCATTGTTCATTCCTTATTCCCCAATATCAAAGCTGACTCAACAAATCATCAATTGCTTGAAACAGTAGCTGGGATATTTCCTGATCCCATTCGCTATCTAAAGCGGCTTCTAAAATTCGCTTTAAATTTAGTAGCTTCAAAGTATTGGGAATCTTAGCTGTTAGAATTGCTTCTACAGCTTGTCGATGACCAACTGCTCCCAAATCGAAGACTGCTGCCCAGCGCAAATACATATTTTCATGGTCGAGATTTTTCAGGATACGTTCAATGTAATGAGGCTGCTGAGTCAAAAGATACAAATAGCGAGCAGCTGCACATTGCACCCGTTCAGAAGGATGATCAAGAAAAGCCTCAATTTGAGAACGAACTGACCAAACTTGCAAAGCGGCTAGTGCTTCAATTAAGGCTTCATATGGTTGCTCTTGAGGAGATTGCAGGAGATTTAGCAGAGGATTCACAGCTCTGTTGTCACCAAGAACTCCTAGGGCTTGAATCACTGCTTCACGCAGCCGCAAATCCTCATCACATTCCAACGCTGCAATTAAGGCTGGTACTGCTTGCGGATTTTTGAGTTGACCTAGCGCCCGTGCAGCCTGACGGCGCAGGGGATATCCTCCTGAAGGGATGCGATAGCGTTGATCACACAGGGCTTCACACAGGGCTGCACAACCTGCTTGTACGTGATGTTTACCTAGCCACCAAGCAGCGTAATAGCGAATTTGATTATCTTCGCTCTTAAGCGCCGCGATCGCAGCTTCCGGAGAAAGAATTGGTTCAGTAAGGTGAGTACTCGTCATAGTGGAGTGGGGGAGATGAGGGAGATGAGGAAGATAGGGGAGATGAGGGAGATAAGGGAGTCATTTCCCCCTCATCCTCCTCATCCTCCTCATCCCTTCCTCTTCTAGGCTTGCGAAATGTTAACTATCTTGCCACCGCGCTTGTGAATTTCTTGATATGTTGCTGAAAGTCTTTCATAGGGTACAGTGTAAACTTGTCTGCTACGACGCACTGCCACTTTAGTGTTAGCTGTACCGACGACGGCTTCAATCACGAACATCCGATTATCTCCCCGTGGTGCAGAGCTAACTATTGTCGTCGTGCCTGCAAAGCTACTTGGTGATGTTGGTGGGATAATTAAGTTTGCTTGATTCATCGAAATTCTCGACCGCAAACGGGAATTTTTCCCACCATATTGGGCGTTATCACTGTTACCATTGCCGCGATAAAGCGCGAATATGCGGTTATATCCTACCGTCTTCATTCCCGGAATTGATTTAAATCCACGGTAATAGGGAACGACAGAAAAACCGAAGGCATTTTCGTACTCTGAACTGTAAATGTAAGACTCTATATCGGCATCGTAACCACGAGAAGCGTAGAGGTCTACATGATAGGCAATTTCTGACTGGTCGTAGGGAGCACGTCCGAGCAAATGCTTGTAAGTCAACTCGATAAAACGCCCTTGAGAGTTATTGTAAAAAAAGCATTCTTTGTAAAAATCAGATTTAGCTAAAATCTCAACAAATTGTTGGACGCTGATTTTACCGTTACGTAACAATGATTCGGCGCTGCTAAATTTTTCACTAGCATACACGCCTTGACGTCCAAATATTTGCTCGTAAGCTGCCCGAAATACCAGTTGCAAATCATCTTCGCTCCAATTCTGGCGTAACTCAACTTTTTTACCTACTAAATCTCCAATTCCTAGCCGTTCTACCACTGAAGTAGTCATCTTTCTATAGCTCCATTAAACAAGTTTTTCTTTCAATTGACCAAGAAAGTACTCAGCAGTCAGGAGTCAGAATTCAGTTGGGTATTTTGTACGACTGGTGAACCAGTACTGCGGGAGGGTTACCCGAGCGCAGGTAACTGGTGAACCCGAAGAACGGATGAGTTTTGGACTCAAGCCCCCACTGATTACATTCTGATTTCTGTATTCTGTATTCTGAGTTCTTCTTCATTGACTTTGAAAAAAATTTGGGTCTTTCAAAATAGGTAAATGCTGAAATTAATCAGCAACTGCCTATTTAAAAAGACCCAAAGTCTTTGTCTAGCTCAATGCGTTAATCGCGTAGTTGAGATAGGTGTTGGCTTCACCAGCGACATCACCTGATAAACCATGATTGTCACGGACAAACTCGAGAGCGGCTACATACCAACTAGGAGATAAACCAAGAGCGCTGTTGAGTTCACTCAAACCAGCAACGACGTATTCATCCAAGGGACCAGTACCGCCAACTACGCAGCAGTAGCTGATGGTGCGTAGGTAGTGGTCAATATCGCGCACGCACTTGGATTTGCCTTCAGGAGTAGAGGCATATTGGGGTCCTTGCATTTGCGTGGTGTAAGGGAATTTTTGATAGACGTGATTGGCTGCTGCTTCTGACCATTTTTTGCCATTCTGAGAGAATGCTTTGGCTGCATCTAAACCAGCGCGAGCGCGGTTGAAACGACCAAAAACTGCTTGCAATTCGGTATTGCTCAAATATGTACCGCGAACATCAGCGGCGGCTATAGCTTCAGTCAATGGGGTTTTCATGATTCTCTTAATCTCCGAAGTTTGTCTTTGTAATTCCTAAAAATCAGCTTTGAAAAAGTGCTATTAAACAACTGCAGAAGCAGCACGGTCGAAATAGCTAGCAACTTCAGACATTAACTGGCTGCAATCACCTTTGGTAATGCCATTGGAGTCATTAGCAATTTTGATGGCAGCATCTTTCATTTTTTGAATTCCAGAAGCGACAGCGTCACCAGGAGTACCAAGGGATTGATAGGTTTCACGCAAACCATTCAAGCAGCGATCGTCCATAGCACTGGCATCACCTGCTAGTACAGAATAGGTAACATAACGCAGAATAAATCCTAAATCACGGATGCAAGCAGCCTGATTGCGGTTGTGGAAGCAAGCACCGCCAGCATTAAAGGTTTCAGGACGTTCAGCTACCAAAGCGCGATAAGCATTTGCCACAATCGAGGAAGCGTTACTGGTAAGGCGGTTGACCACATCTAAACGCTTATTGCTATCAGAAACTAATGCTGATAGTCCGTTGATTTCGTCATCGCTTAGGTAAGAACCTTTTTTATCAGCTTGTTCAACTACTTTAGAAAAAGCATCCAGCATTTTTTATTCTCTCCTCAATTTCATTGCAGCTTATTAAAGCTGTTAAATCAGCTTTTCATAGGTTAAAAGCTATCTCTTATTCAAAACAAACTCACATAAAAACTCGGACAAAAGTTGCATATGCAGCAATGACATAATATCCCCGCGTTATGCAATGAATTGCCTGAGAAAGTTTTTATCTTTCGCTTGATTTCTGATTGCTTTTTAAACCTTGTAGGTATTTTATATATTGCTTGGCTGAGTTTTTTGTTAAGTATTGTAATATTGTGTTAAACGCGACAGCATTCTGCCAAGGTTATTTACCAATCAAGCTTTTCATTAAATTCCTAACATTCTCACTTTACAATTGGATACTTTTCTTTGTTTATCTTCATCTAATTAGATTAGCATCAAATTACCAGTAACATTAATTACATAGGGTGATGAAATTCTGGCATGAACGCACTTTATCCAAAGCCTTGTGAGACGGGCATAAGCTACCAGCACACAAAAGAATGAAAATCTTTCTCTCCTTGGTTATTCATGGTTAACCCTAGAGAGTCGGTTCGGTAAGTAATATTGCTTAAGCTTTGAAAAATATTTCTGTATTTTACGTGCCTGTTGTTTCTATTTTCTACTGAGTCAAAATACTTAACCCCTAAATCGCTAAACGTCTAGGAAAAATCAGGTGTCAGAGGTGTTATTAGTAAAATTTATATTTTCTTAGATACTGAATGTTTATGTAAACATATGTAAACGCAAGTTAAGCAAATTCTGAAAAAATTATCAGATTCACTCTAAGGAAAGATGGCAAATCTCCGCCGGAGAACTTCAAGCAGAGTTGTGAACGTTTGGGGAGGGGGTGCTGTCACTTCAATCCACTCGCCGGATACTGGATGTTGTACCCTGAGTCGCCAAGCGTGGAGTGCTTGACCAGGTAAATTGACTCCCACAGAACGACCAGAACTATAAACGGGGTCGCCGACAATAGGATGACCTATATGGGCGCTGTGAACGCGAATTTGATGAGTGCGTCCGGTTTCTAGCTGGAAGTGCATTAATGTGTAGTTACCTAAACGTTCTTTGACTTTCCAGTGAGTCACCGCAGGTCGTCCGCCTTGTTCTACGGGAACAACTGCCATTTTTTTGCGGTCAACCGGATGACGACCGATGGGTAAGTCGATAGTACCGCTTTCGGTTTTGGGCGAACCGAAGACAACGCCAAGGTATTCTCGTCGTGCGGTTTTTGCTTTTAATTGAGCTTGTAGATGTTGATGGGCGAGTTCTGTTTTGGCAATTGCGATCGCCCCTGTTGTATCTTTATCGAGTCGATGGACAATTCCTGGACGTTGGACACCCCCAATTCCTGGTAGGTTGGGACAGTGAGCCAAGATAGCGTTTACTAAAGTACCGTCTTGATGACCAGGTGCGGGATGGACAACTAAACCTGCGGGTTTGTTGAGAATTAAGAGCTGGTCGTCTTCGTAGAGAATATCTAAAGGGATATTTTCTGGTTCGAGTTCTAGAGGTTGCGCTTCTGGTATTTCTATGGAAATGCGATCGCCTGCTTTGACAGCTATTTTTTTTGATGTGCAAACTTTACCATTAAGTTGGACGTGACCTTGTTCTATGAGTTGCTGGATGCGCGATCGCGATAAGTTTGGTAATTCTTCGGAAAGATAGCGGTCTAGGCGATCGCCGTCTTGTTTGACTTCTAGATTAATTTCGTTCACACTTGGTCTGGATTAATTCCTTGTTCTTGAAGTAAAGCACGGAGTGCTTGTAATTCAGCTTCAGCTTGTTCTGCTCTTGTTTCAGCTTGTTCTGCTCTTGCTTCAGCTTGTTTTGCCCTAGCTTCAGCTTGTTCTTGTTCTTGCGCGAGTTCCGAATAGGTAAGAAACCGCCGTCCATCAGGACGATAAATCTGAAGTTCGCCGTCTGACAATTCAAAGCGTATGCCAAGACGGGGACTTATCCAACCTATCATTTGGTCAATTTCTGTTAATTCATTACCAGAGCGTAGCCAGCCAGTTAACTCACCTGTATCTGGATCATACAAGTAGTATTCTTCCACGCCATAGCGCTCATAAAACTTGTATTTACTGATCATCTCTTTGGCGCTATTGCTGGGCGAAAGGATTTCAAACACCACTTGTGGGGGAATATTGTCTTCTCGCCACTGTAGATAAGAACCTCGGTCTCCTTTTGGTCTACCAAAGACAACCATAACATCAGGCGCTCTACGGGTGCGGTTATCACCCTCGACGGGATACCACAGTAAATCTCCAGCAACGAACACATTGGGATCATTCTGAAATAAGGTATCAACTCCTCCTTGAATAGTTACAATCCAGCGATACTGCTTTGTGTTGTCTGCCATTGGCTGTCCGTCGCTTTCAGGGTAGATGATATCTTTTTTGTTGGAAGATGACAGCTGAGTAACCATTGCTGTAAGTCCTATTTTTACAGATAGTATTGTTAATTTTAACGAATCACCAACAAAGGCAGGGATTTAGCGGCGAAAGCGAGAAATGAGGCGATACAAACGCAGGATACTCCAGAGGAGCAGGCTAGCAACTATACCAGTTGTAAGGCTCGACCAAAACGCATTTGTTTGGAAAAAAGGGATGTCTTGGGGTGGGGTTTCTTGAGCAACAATGATAGAGGATGCTATTTGACTGGTTGCTAATCCAACACCTGCGATCGCCACAGTATTGTTGAGATTGCGATCGCGCTGTGCTTCCTCTATTTCCACCATCCCGCGAATAGTCGCGGTCACATTTTCTAATATGACTAATCCTGGGTTCAGACTGAGATAGTCTTTTTCTAATTGCACCTGATATTTATTTTTGACTATCTTGCTAAATTCCTCTAGAAATATCTCATTTTTAAAAAAGTCTTCTTTACACCGCTTGTTTTCGTAGTTACGCCAATTCACTTCAACTGTATGCTGTTGAGTTTGCAGCAGATTTATTTCTTGCACGTATCTAGATACAGTATTAATGTTGGTTTGTAATTCAATTTTTAATTCGTGTAACCCTTTTTTTGATAAATCTGATATACTATTAATATATATTAGACTATGTTTATATTTTTTTAATAACCGTAATTTGAGTTCTCTTCCCTGTTCATAAGCCCAAAGTATTTTATGCCTACAATAAAATAAATATCGCCAGTCATTGTTATATTTAGCAGCTTTGGCGAATGTTGCTTCATCGGGATAGAAAATAATAATCACATGGCTGTCTTTTGCAATTCCATCCCACTGTCCTTCACCACGCCACATTTCATAGACTGTAGCGCCTAAAAATTCTCCGACTTGTTGATGTTGATGACCTTGAGGAATTAATGCTTTGTAAGCTTCATGAGCTATACTTTCAGAAATTGGGGTATGAGCGGGATCTGTCCACCCTGATATCATCCAAGTTTGCCCCAGATAGCCATTGTCTGAAAGTCTCCATGTTGGCAAATCTCCCACTTCTGGCAGAATCGCTAAATCTTTGATTTGAGTTATGTTTAATTTGAGTTATGTTTAATTCAATATCAGATAATTCAATTTTCTTATCAACAGAGCAGCAATAACGCAGGCAATTTGTGTCTTCAAAATTCACCCGACTGTAAAAACCATCAACAGCGGCAGAAATAGTATTACAAAAATCCAAACGTTGTGAATCTTTGTCATTGATTTTAGTCGAGTATCCCTTTTCTTTAAGTTTATCCGGTAGCGTCACCCAATAATCTTCTATCTTGCTTGCCAATCCCTCTGCAAGGTTGTAAACAAATAAATCTAGGGTGGGATACTTTATTTTGCTCATTAAGAATCTTTGGCGTTATTTGGTAAAATTTCTGATTTTTGTTTTTTCGCTTCTGCACGAGAATCTGAAGCTTTCAAAATCGGAATTGCAATATTTGCCAGATGTTCTGAGGGAGTGGGTGTAGCTTGATTTTGCTGGCTAGGTTTATCGTACTTGTTGCGCTCTTGAGTTTCATATTGCTTCTGGATATTAATTCGCGCTTGCTGGTAAGATTGCCTTAGACAGTCGTTTTCTGCCAATTCTAACAAGCGGTCAATGGCAGCATTTGGTGAGTCTGAGAATATTTCACCAACTTCGTTAATTTCCTGTTGTACCTCTGGTGGTAAGGGAGAATCTAATTCTACCAAAGCTGTTAAAAAAGCGCGGAGGGTGACTGTTTGTAGTTGGTTCATAAGATTTACTGGGTTGTTTTAAAAGAAAGAACCTCACCCCCCAACCCCCACGCCAGTCGCCTCAACGGGGGGAACCCCCGCACGGCGCTGGCTCCTCTCCGCCAGCAGAGAGGGGGGCTATTATTCCCCTCCTCGCTTACACGAAGGAGTGATATTTTTTCCTCCTCGCTTACACGAAGGAGTGCTATTTTTTCCTCCTGGCTTGCACAAACGAGTACTATTTTTCCCCTCCTCGCTTGCGGGGAGGGGTTAGGGGTGGGGTGACGCGGATGTATTTTCACAAAAGTGCTATTATTCCCCTCCTCGCTTACACGAAGGAGTGCTATTTTTCCCTCCTCGCTTGTAGGAAGGAGTACTATTATTCCCCTCCTCGCTTGCGGGGAGGGGTTAGGGGTGGGGTGACGCGGATCTATTTTGACAACAGTGCTATTATTCCCCTCCTCGCTTGCACAAAGGGGTGCTATTATTCCCTTCTCGCTTGCACAAAGGAGTCCTATTATTCCCCTCCTCGCTTGCGGGGAGGGGCTAGGGGTGCGGTGACGCGGATCTATTTTCACACAGGTTTACCAGTTAAAATAAACCCAGCCCAATAATAAGGATGGGCATAAACAGGTTCGCTTGATGTCATCTTATCAGGGTCATTTTCTATAATTAGCGCTTCAGTTTCCAAGTACTTTCTACATACAGGGACATACAATTCCTTAGCTAAATCACAATACCACTTTGCTAAACCTTCATAAGTCAACTGACGCAGCCAATCCTTTGCTTGTTTCAGCGCCGCAGCAGGGCTTTCCTTTTGCTTAAGCAACTGGTAAAATTTAATCATTAGTATAGCAGTAGAACGTTCATCAACTCTCCACAAAGTGCTGACAACGTAGTTCGCTCCCTTGGCAAGAAATCCACTCACTAAACCAACATATTCATCCACCAAACTTTCTTGACTGGTAATTCCTGTTTCGCAGGCAGAAAGGCAAATTAATTGATACTGACTAAAGTCTAATTCGTCATCATCAACAATATCCCCCAAAGTCAATTTATCCGGTTCTGCTAACATCAAAAATGACTCTCGCGGCTGTTCTGGTATGTGGTCGCCATGTCCGGTAAAATGAAACAAACCCGTATTCTCTCGTAAAGCATCAATTAACGCTTTTTGTTTGACGGGTGGAATTTGCAACTGACGACACCCAGGATACAGCGAAGCAAGGGCGACTGATTCAATATTGTCAAAGGGTAACTCACTGTTTCCCACATTCACTATGTTTGTAGGATTATCTCCCAGTGGTTGATTAAATGGCTGCGCTAGAAGTTTTAAACCAATCTGGAAACTGGGCAAATATGTAATAGTGAAGCGTTTAGGAAACAGGTAATCTAAAGGCAGTAGGTGTAATTCCCGGTGGGGAATTAAAATCAAATGGTCAACATCTTTGAGATAGTCTCTGAGGCGATGAATTTCTAGGACATCGCGCAGTTCATTCAGCAACATATCTTCCATGTCTTGCCGCCAAGGCGCTGTTTCTTTCGCTGCACTTGTATAATTTCCTTGGCAGTAATCTTGATAAGCTTGTTTCCACTTTTGCATCCAACCTTCAAAACGCTGGAGTTGGTGGAGATGCGCTAAATACAACCCCTCCCCTTCCACTCTTCCCCTCCTCGCTTGCGGGGAGGGGTTAGGGGTGGGGTAATGCGACACCGGGGATAACACTTTAGGCAGCTGGTTATGTTTAATAATAAAAGTAGTAATAGCAACAGGGCTGATGTGCCAATAAATTGCCGCCGTTTTGGGATTAAGCAGTTTTTGCATATCCTTGTAATGAAACTTCGGCGGCTGATAGTCCCAACCTTCCCGCAACCAAGCAAGACAAGTATTTTTACGTTTCTCCGCCAATTCCAAAGCTGCTATTTCCTTGTTAATATTGTTGGACTGGAGGCGGATATCTACCCGCAATTGATCAAAAGCCGCAAATTTCCGCGCTAGGCTAATTTTCTCTCCTTGAAATTCGCACTCTCGCACCAACTGTTCTAACCGCTGCGTCCCCTCTTCCAAGCGTCTCGCGAAAGTCTGGTTGTCACCCAAAGCAGAACACACTTTCAGGAATTCTTCCAATACTTGCAAGTGTCGCAGGCGGAACTTCTCGAAACTCAGGAAATTCAAAGCTTGTTCATAGCTTGCTTTCGCTTCAAACCAGTCGGGAAAAGGGTTTGGTTCGTCTTGGGCGTACTCATACAATGTTTCCCCTTTGCGACGATGCAACTCGCCGCAACCTTGTTCATAGTCGGGAGTTTGGGGTTTCAGCGCCTTGATACCATCATCCCAGGTTTTTACCGCAGCTTTGTAGCCTTGGGAGTAAAGGACTGCTAAACCCCGATTGTTCCAAGCTAGCCAAAACTGATAATCTCTCAGACGTAGGGCTTCATCGAATGAGGCGATCGCTTCTGTATATAGCCGTAAGTTATTCAGCGCAACTGCCCGGTTGTTCCAAGCCCAGTCGTAGTCAGGTTTGATTTCTATGGCTTTGTCGTATGATGCAAGTGCTTCTTCATATCGTCCTAACTCACCCAGCGCAACTCCCCGGTTGTACCAAGCTGAGTCGTCATCTGGTTTAATTTCTATGGCTTTGTTATAAGAGGCTACTGCATCTTCATATCGCCCTAAGTTACCCAGCGCCACACCCCGGTTGTTCCACGCTGAGTCGTAGTCAGGTTTGATTTCTATGGCTTTGTCGTAGGATGCGATCGCTTCTTCATGTCGCCCTAAGTTACCCAGCGCCACACCCCGGTTGTTCCACGCTGAGTCGTAGTCA
>NZ_CAWUDP010000104.1:0-32674 GCF_963920835.1 Scytonema sp. PCC 10023 | reverse complement strand
ACCCCTCCGTATTTTCTCGCTTTTTTTTTCAAAAATCAAATAGGAATCCTATAGTGACTGTCTTAACTTTCCCCTCAATTGGTCTATGAAAAACTGCCTTGACAACGCCAATTTTGGGGACTTCCAAACAGTCTCCCACAACTTTAACATTCTGAGGATACTGGATTGATTGTTTGTGGTGCTTTGACTTAAACCTAGGAAACTTAGCTCTACCCTCAAAAAAGTTGGTGTAAGCCTTGTTCAAATTGATTGCTACGCACTGCAAAACAGCAGAATAACAATCCTCTTTCAACCAAGGATGTTCTACTTTTAATTGTGGCAAGTAAGCTTTGTATACGCTCAGCTTTAATGACTTTCCGGTTTCTTCATAGTGTTGAATGCAAGATGAGAGTGCATAGTTCCAGTACCACCTTGCACAACCAAACGACTTGGCTAGAGCTATTTCTTGTTCGGTTGTCGGGTATAGTCTGACCTTAACTGCTTTCAACACTTTTAATCACCTCCTTGTTATCTGCTAGTATAACAAGCGTAGGTAAAAAGTGGGTACAAAAAATGAAGACAGAATGGTTTAAGATGCGTATGAGTGAACGCAGATTGAATAAATTACGGTTATATGCCGCAATCAAAGATACAACAATGACTCGCGTTGTTGAAGAACTCATTGACTCGTTAAAAATCCCAGAGATAGACAAAAACTCGGACACCCCTCTCCCGCGTTAACCGACGGTCAACATAGGTCGGGGGTGTACCTCGTTTTTGTCCGGACATTCATCCCACACCTCACTTCGTGTAGGATGTGGGATGAATGTCCGATTCAGCTAAGAGAGGAGTAAATTATTATAGGTAATCTTAAACCACCGAAGGGCGTAGCTTTCCGTCATATTTTGGCACATAGGAAAAAAATTTCAACTTCTTCCGTAAAGATTCACCCTGCTGCTGTATTCACTTAAAGCAACTTAAAAATTTTTCAATGATGAATTATAAATTAAGAAATGAAGTTTTTTAGATTTGCGCTCAAAAATTTACTTTTGGGGAGTAGGGAGAGGATAATTAAGTGCAAGCTAGATTTTCCGAAAATCAATCAGTTTTTGTAACCGCCCAAAACCGAAAGAATCTAAAAGTTTTCAGAATTTATAATTCATACTTATTCGACTTATCTTGCTAAGATGTTGCAGAATTATAATTCAACTGAGGTCACATGAGACACGAAAAACTATCTCCAGGACTGCTATTAGCATTTGAAGATTATCAACGGGAAGGACAGCAAGCTTTAACTCCACAGGTACGAATGCTGAGTATCATTCCTCCCAAAAACAATCTCAAGCCAACCCGTAGCGTAGTTTTTATCTACTGTGACGAGCATGCAGACTTGAGCCATCTTTCACAACAAGGTATTGAAGTCAACCAAAATGTCGGACACGTCCGGACGGCTTTCTTACCGATAGAAAGTTTAGACATCTTATCTGAAGACCCTGCCATTGAACGCATTAAGCCATCGCGTAAACTAAAACTGCGGATGGACGTTGCCAAGAACGCAGTTCATATACCGGAGTTTATAAAGAAAAATAACGGGCTTACTGGTAAGGGAGTTCTTATCGGTATTATCGACAGCGGTATTGACCCGAAGCACCCCGCCTTTGAAGGGCGTATTTTACGCATTTGGGATCAAACACTGTCTGGTCCTGGAGTGCTAGAGGGCAAATATGGCGCTGAATTAACTGGCTCACTACTCACAGTTTCTCAAGATACAAACGGTCACGGGACTCACGTTGCTGGAATTGCTGCTGGTGTGGATGCTACATATGGCGGTGTCGCACCAGAGGCAGAATTGATCATCGTCAGGAGTGACTTGGATGAAGGTCACATTGCTGATGCTGTCCGCTATATTTTCCGGGTCGCCCGAGAATTAGGGCGTCCAGCAGTCGTCAATATGAGCTTGGGTGGACACTTTGACCCTCACGACGGAAGCGACTCGCTGTCAAAAATCATTGACGCTGAAACTGGTCCTGGACGTATAGTTTGCTGTGCAGCGGGTAACGAAGGCAACGATAATATTCATGCTCAAGCAATTGTCAAGCCTGGTAAAACCCATACCATGCGTTTCAACGTGCCATTAAATCAATCAAGTATCGCGTTGTTAAACGGTTGGTACTCTAGTGCTGGTCAATTGGAAGTGTCTCTACGTAGTCCTAACGGTTTCGTCACACCCTTCCAACCAGTCATTGCTGAAGGTAATTATACAAAGGAATACACCTTGCAAGATTCGCGGGTGCAAGTCGCAACACCAAGACGCGATCCAGCTAACGGGGACTATAACGTTTTAGTACAAATTCGCGGTACAGCTAACGACAAGTTTAGTACCCCCGTACAGGGTGGAATTTGGCAATTGCGGTTCAAAAACACTTCATCCAAAGATGTGCGGTTGGATGTGTGGACATTAGATGGGTCAACATTATTCACAGGTAAGAGTGTGGCTGACTCTGTGAAAATTGGTTCACCTGGATGTGCCAGCAATGCAATTACAGTTGCTGCTTATACAACTAAAACTAAGTACACTGACATAGACGGCAAAGTTGAAGAATTTGGCTTCCCTGTGAATACAATTTCTGACTTCAGCAGTGAAGGACCGCTGCGAAATGATGTTCAAAAACCGGATGTCGCAGCACCAGGCGCGATGATTGTTTCCGCCCTCTCCTCGAATGCCAATTTCGACCACTCAATGATCATTAATTCCAAATTTGTGGCGTTAGCTGGTACAAGTATGGCAGCGCCCTTGGTCAGTGGCTTGGTAGCACTGCTGTTGCAGCGTAACCCCAACCTCGATCCCGCTGCTATCAAAGAACTGCTTCGTAAAAATAGTTCCATACCAGGTAAACCAGCAGGAACCTTTGATAATAAATGGGGCTATGGACTGATTGATGCGCTTAATCTCTAGTTGGACGTAGCAATAAGCATATCAAGTCCGTATAAAGGTAGTTAATCGCAACCTCATAAATTTGATAGGTTAATTATAGGGCAAGCAAAATTGCTTGCCCTTGTTGACTTAGTGGGAGGTTTTTATGAATTATCAAAAGCTGGATAGCGCCCTTGCAGTAGCGCTGAATGATGTCGATAACCCACAAGAGCCTAGTTTGAATGTTTTCATTCAGACCCAACCAGATGCAAACTCGACAGATGCACCTGCCATGTTAGAAAATTTAGGCGTCCCAAATGTAACGCCGGGAAAGGATATCTTCACAGCAACCTTATCACCAAACGCAATTTCTCAGTTGTCGGAACAGCCTTGGGTACAATATATCAAGCTATCTCAACAGATGCGTTTGCTGAACCATAGATCAAGAGCTTACATTTAATGTCCATCTGTGGTTCTTATTTCTTGATGTATTGCACTCAACATAAAGAACCACTATAACGCTGACAAAGAGGGGCAAATCAGTGGCGATCGCTTTGAATACATTAGACTTCTTGCACTCATTCTTTTTCTTAGTGTTCTTCTTTGCGTCTTTGCGCCTTTGCGCGAAACAAAATAATATTTATGCAAGAGGTCTATTAACATGACTAACCGTATTGCCTCCACTTCCCCACTTACTTGTTAGCGATTAGACTTAGGAACTAAACGCCGCAATAATCTGATGAGGGGTGATTCCATCTTGAGTCTAAAAGCGAGTATCTGCGTTCTCTGAAGAGCATTAAAATTATTGTCGCTCACAAGGATTAATGACTGACCATCAGGTAGTTTCGGACCGAGAGTTAAGCCTTCGATATTGTCTAGCGCCACATCCAGTTGTCTCAAATCAAAAAGCGGTTTTTTCTCAATAGGTTTGATGTTCTTAAGGTCAACAGTTAAAAGGCTATCGATATCATGAATATCATCAGCACCTTCCAAGGAAATTTGAAACAGTGCAATAGAAAACCCAAAGCCAGTAAAAGTCCGCTCTAAACTTAGGAAATGACCTTGATTGTCAAGAGCAACTAAATCAGTTAACCCGCTAGAAAATCGACGAGAAAAATTCAAAAATGGTGTGGCTGGTTCAGTCTGGTAAAGAAATTCTTTTTCTGGCTCACCAGTGAGCAAATTGTATTGTAAAATGCGGCAAGGGCTACTGGCTTTTGGTTTGGCTTCGGGACCATCTTGAACAAGAGCATTTTCCGTGGCTGTAAACAGATACTTTTGGTTGGGTGTGATAGTAAGAGATTCAAACCCTAAGTTCTCACGGATACCCTGTTTACCGCTTTGATTTGGCAAAAATTTCTTGGGAATTGCTAGTGTTGTCAGTTCCTTTGCAGAAGAACTGGAAAATTCTTTAATAAAAGGTTTTATCTGTTTATTATTATCGCCTTCAGAAGAAATATAAAGAGTTTCTTTATTAGTTAAGCTGATACCTTCTGAATCGATACTACTACTAGGAAAAGGTTGACTACTTTCGTTTAACAGTGTGGTGACGCCAACAGGTACAACCCCACCATCTGTTAGCGATCCCTTGCTGAGGTCAATTTTCAAGGTGTAAAAGCGAGCAGGAGCTTTTTCGCTACGGTCATCAGATATTGTGTAATAAAGTTCTTTTTTAGCGTCGTATGTAATTCCAGAAAACCCTCCCATTGGTGTTTTTTGGAAAGAAAAATCTGTGGGGAAAGTCGCAGAACCTATAAAATCTATTTCAGTTATCGGAAAAGCTGAAGCAGGTAGATTGATGAAAAATATGCTGACAATTAAAATCGGAATAATAAAGAAAATAATTAGCCGAAACTTCAAAAACTTTTTGATGTGCTGCATTGTGAGTTATTAGACTTATTGCAAAAGTATGGTCAATGAATATTTAGAACCACAGATGCACAACGGACACTTGCTATCTCCTTCGGAGACGCTGCGCGAACAACGGGGGAAACCCGTCTGCAGCGCTGGATTCACCGCAACGCAGTGTCCTCCAGATTAACACAGATGATTTATAGTGAAAATCAAAGCGCTCAGATTCCCGACTTCTTGAAGAAGTCGGGAATCTTGTTGTTAATTTGTGGTTTCCTTTTCAAAAAGATTGGCTTTTGCACTCTTGTTTATTGCTATGTGAAAACCACAAACACGATATCACACTAGCAATTAACTTGGTAGTTGGCTTGTATTACTCCCTTCCCAGTCTAAAATTACCTAAATCTCTCTAACTCTTACCTCTGTGTCACGCCAGACGCCTCAACGGGACGGCAGTTGCTACAACGGGGGGAACCCCCGCACGGCGCTGGCTCCTCTCTTGCCTCGTGCGGTTTTTTAATTAAGTAATCTTCGGGCGGTTCGGGAGTAAGCGCTTAAGCGCTCACTACAAACAAGTATTCTGAAAAAAGTTCACAAGCCAGTCTTTCACGCTGTGGGTTGCGCGGCAGTCGTCTTCGTTGTAACGTTGGATAATTTCTAGTAAAGAGCGATCGCCTGTTTTTAACCACTCGTCATACCAATAAATACACTTAGCACCGCTTGCTTCTGGATCACGCCACTCAAACCCCAACCATCGAGCAATTGCTTTTAAAGCATAACTTTCTACAGGTAACGCCACGTTTTGCGTTAATACTTCATACACATCCACAAACCGCCTAAGTACCGGGAATACAGAAGTGTACGGAGTGTGGTACTCCTTTGCGAGTCGTTTGACTGTATCAAATTCGTACACACAAAAATGGTAAATTGGTGCATCTGGATATTGCCAAACCAAATCCAGAAATTGTTGCCAAATCAATTTTTCTTCTTCTTTTGTTTCTGCCAAAAAAGAATAAAAACGTTCTGTCTTAGCAAGTCTATCAACAACCAGAACCCCCAATAGGTAATCTAAATTCAAGTCTGGTTGCGCCTCAATATCAAAATATATCTCTACAGGAGCCGTGAACAGGATATCATCCCTCTGAGAATCCACCTGTGTAGCGTTTGCATCAGTGTCTGCTGCTTTATCGAGGCAAACAAAAGTGTCAACAGCTGAAGACTTTACAAGATATTCTTGCTTTGGTGGCAGGTACGGTATGATGAGCGGACGGTTTTCCTGGATAGATTGCGCTTGCAATATCAGCTTGGGCGCTACTATGCTGTCGAAACCAGGTAGGTTTTCCAGTTCAGTCGCACGAGTTGTCGCTAAAGATTCTACTGTTGTTATATCTAACGCTTGCAGTTGTTTGTAGCGAACGGGTGTCACACCTGGTAACAAAGACAGGTGTTTCTGAGATTGGGCGACTGTATAACAATGACTGTACCAAGGGCAAAGACTGCATCGTTGACGAGAGATGAATACTTCCGGCGCTTCGTCTGTTTCCAGAGTTTGAATATACTCCTCCAGAATGCGCTGCATTTGTGGCATCCATTTAGATATATCCACAGGATAACTCACCTCTTTACCACGCAACATCAGCCAAGCTGTTTCCAACTCAACTTCTTGCACCCTCGCCAACACATAAGCGTGAAATGCTGCTACAACCTGATACTCCTGTTTAGGACGCTTACCTAGTTCAATACTTACTGGAACGTACATCCAATCTCCAAAGCGCGATTGTCCTGTTTGTTTCAAGAGAATATCTGGACGGCTTAGTAGCGTGTGTCTTTCAGAATAACTTGCTAACAGCACTCCTTGATGAATGCACTCAGCCCCCTGCTGCATCAACTCAAAAGTCGCTGCTGTTCCTGCTTTCCAGTCTCTGTGTGGATATTGTGGTTCCTGATATGTAAACTGTGTCAAAACACTCATCTGATGAGCGATTTTGTCCTGGTACAGTTTAAGCAGCAAATCATTAGCAGCATCTCGCCGACTTTTGTCACCGTGAATGTCTAAAAAAGGTCGGCGCTTGCAGCGTTGGTATTGCAGCAGTTGTTCAGCATTAATTAACATTCTTTTAAGGTAACAAGAATTCGCACTTTGTGGCAGTGATCCAAATAACTAAAGTCAATGTTACCAAGCACACTTTTTTGGCACAGTGGGGAAGTCCAGAAGTGAAGGAAAGTAGGAAAAGTAGGAAAAGTAGGGGGAGAATAACTAAATATCTAGTGACTAAAGATTAATGATCGATGACTAGTATTTCTGCATCACCAACCAAGTTGCATCAGCACCGACAGCTATTTCCAGCTTTGGCAAATAAGACGTATTTTAACTATGGCGGTCAAGGACCAATGCCACAAACGGCTTTAGATGCAATTTCTCATGCGCAAGCTTATATCCAGCAAATAGGTCCTTTTGGTACTGAGGTGAATCGCTGGATAATACAGGAGACGAAAGCTGCTAGAAATGCGATCGCCTCTGAGTTAAATGTCCCAGCAGAAACAATCACCTTAACCGAGGATGTCACTGTTGGCTGTAATATTGCCATGTGGGGTCTTGATTGGCAGCCAGGCGACCACATACTGCTTAGCGATTGCGAACATCCTGGTATCATCGCAACAGCTCAGGAAATCGGGCGTAGGTTTGCTGTGGAACTGAGTACCTGTCCGTTAATGGCAACTTTAAACGAAGGGAACCCGGTTGAAGTCATCACTCAACATTTGCGTCCAAAAACTCGCCTTGTCATCTTGAGTCACGTTCTTTGGAATACAGGTCAAGTTTTGCCTATTGACAAAATAGCTGAAATCTGCATAAATAACTCTATCAAACTTTTGATAGATGCAGCTCAGTCCGTCGGCTTATTGCCTTTAAACTTAACTGAATTGGGAGCCGATTTTTACGCCTTTACAGGTCACAAATGGCTGTGCGGTCCTGGGGGTGTGGGAGGTTTGTATGTAAGACCTGAAGCCCGAGACAGCTTGAAACCTACGTTTATCGGTTGGCGCGGCGTAATTTCTGACAGTAAAGCTAAGCCTGTAGATTGGTTTCCAGATGGGAAACGCTATGAAGTGGCGACATCTAATTATCCACTGTACACAGGCTTAAGGGAGGCGATCGCCATTCATCAGCAATGGGGAACACCAGAGGAACGTTACCAGCAAATTTGCCGTTACAGCGAATACTTATGGCAACGATTACAGGTATTACCCGATGTCAAAGTTTTGCGAACTTCACCACCAGAAAGTGGTTTAGTCTCGTTTCAACTCACAAATCAAAAACCTAACGCTAGCCGTGAACTGGTTGTCTTTTTAGAGTCACAAGGGTTATTGACTCGGACAATAGCCGATCCGGATTGCGTACGTGCTTGTGTTCACTATTTTACTCTAGAATCAGAAATCGACCAACTGGTTGAAGGAATTCAACGATTTTGTCAAATGTAGGTAGTGGGTAGTAAGTAGTAGTTCTTTTTGATAACTAATAATTAACAAATGTAGAGACTTAGCATGCTACGTCTCTACAACGAACAATTCATCATGAATAATTAAGTCATATCTCCAATGGATAGACCAATTTTATACATAGCCATCACCAATCACGGCTTTGGTCATGCAACCCGCGCCGCAGCTGTCGCCGCGACAATTCAAAAGTTATGTCCAGAAGTGTTACTTGTTATCGTCAGCACAGCACCACGATGGTTGCTAGAGTGCTACATAGAAGGGGACTTTATCCACCGTCCCCGGGCGATGGATTTAGGTGTGGTGCAAGCAGATAGCTTGACAATGGATAAAACTGCAACTTTAGAAAAATTACTTGAGATCAAGAAAAACCAAAATTCCATCATTGCTTCTGAGGTCAACTTTATCCGCCAAAATCGCGTTAATCTTATCTTGGCGGATATCCCCTTCCTTGCCAGCAAAATTGCCAAAGTAGCTGAGATACCTTGTTGGATGATGAGTAACTTTGGCTTTGACTTTATCTATCGAGATTGGGGTGATAGCTTTACAGAGATCGCGGATTGGATAAGTGATTGTTACTCAAAGTGCGATCGCCTGTTTCGTCTTCCTTTCCATGAACCGATGCAAGCCTTCAACAATATCACAGATGTAGGCTTAACAGGCGGTTCTCCTCGTTACACTTCCCAAGAAGTCCGCTCCACATGGGGAATCACAGCCCCAACAGAAAAGACTATCTTACTCACCTTTGGGGGCTTAGGTTTGCAGCAAATTCCCTACCATAATCTAAAGCAATTTCCAGATTGGCAATTTATCGCCTTTGATAAGTCTGCCCCCGATTTGCCAAATTTAGTGCCAGTCACCGACCACAAATACCGCCCTGTTGATTTTATGCCAATTTGTGGACGAGTTGTTTCTAAACCAGGTTTCAGTACCTTTGCTGAAGCTACACGTCTGCAAGTGCCAATCGTTTCAGTGACTCGCGATGAATTTGCAGAAGCGGCTTTTTTATTAGAAGGTATTACGAATTACAACCAACATCAAATTCTTACCCCATCTGAATTTTTTCAGGGAACTTGGGATTTTCTCAACCAACCGCCCAACCAACCGAAGCAATCCCAACTTATCGCTAAGGATGGGAATGAAACCATAGCTCAAGCTGTGCTCAACTATTTGCATCTCTAAAAACTAAAGCCGTAAAATCAACAAAACAGCTTTTTAAGGGAAGCTACTTACGGCTTAAAGCCGTAACAGGTACTGTAAATTAAGTACTTTTTTATATTAATTTATCTATTTTTAAGTTTTGTCATGGAACAAAATCTATCTTCCCTGACTTTGAGCTTCGCCTCGCAGGATATACGTCGAGTCTTAGACAAACAAAGGGAAGAACGGCAAATTTTACTCACTCAAACGAATATCTTGTTTGTGGCAAACAGTGCATTGCTCAGCGTTCTTACCATCGCAAGGCTGCTTTCTGTCTTCAGCCTGTTCAGTATTATAGAAGTTATATTATTTTTGATAAACTTTACACTACTGATCAATGCTTTGCTGCCACGGCAATTCGTCATTACTCCCAACCCAGAAAATGAAAAATTTTTGGAAGGTTATCTGGCAATGCCACCAGAAGAATATCAATTGCAGATGCTCGTTAATCAAGTAGAGACGTATAATGCTAACAAGCAGCCTATCAACGATATCTCTCAGTCGTTATTCTATGCTGCTGGTGTAACTTGGGGAATTGCGTTGGTTGCCTTGTCGCATGTAGTCGCTCTCTATTTTATACCTGATTTGCAGCAACATTTATGAATTCTTCCGAAAGATTTAATGGCACAGAATCTGATAGTAGGTGTTTACGTTTGCCAAAGCCAGATGCAGCAAATATTACAGTTATAACCCCCAACTTACCCAATAAACCGATTCTTCCTTGGACTCACTTCGACTCTCCTTGGCTAGAGAGCGAAGAAAATCATCAAGAAGAAGGAAAAGAGGAGGATAAGAAGTCAACACTCGACACTGAAGAGTCCACAAACTCTGAACCAGAGACTGATGACTCATGATTCATGATTGATAAATAATGTTTAAAGATGACGCACTACCAAAAGTTATTGAAGGTTTCCACCACTGGTAAATCTTTACATAACATTACCCAAAAAATTGAAGACGCAGTCGCCGAATCAAGAGTTGAGACAGGGCTGTGCGTTCTGTTTTTGCGCCATACTTCAGCCAGTTTGCTGATTCAAGAAAATGCCGATCCAGATGTACTTAAGGATTTAGCAAACTTTATGGCAAAAATCGTGCCAGAATCAGCCCACTACATCCATGATGCTGAAGGTCCTGATGATATGCCAGCACATATTCGCACAGCTTTGACCCACACATCAGAAATTATTCCTATAAATCGAGGTCACTTAGTATTGGGAACTTGGCAAGGAATTTATATCTGGGAACATAGGCAAAGAAGCCACACTAGAGAATTGGTTGTTCACATTTCTGGTTCGTGAAGATAATTTTTTAGCGGAACTTTCGGGCGGTTTGAATCATATGAAGCAAAATCGGGAAATAACTCATCCTTTTCAACTTCTTGATGAAATTATCGCCCAGCATACAGCTAGTCCTTTGTCACTCAATCCGCAAAAGACCTTTGCTACCAGCTTTGTAGAACTGGGGAACTCCATTGCTGAAAAAACTTGTGACATTCCACTGATAAATTCTCTAAGCGATACATTGGAGCGTATGCTCGATGCCATGTTGCACAACTTTCCAGAAAATATTTTCTGGGATTTTGATTTCATTGTCAGCAGTATGCTCAGACAGGCTTTGGTAGCACAAACCAGTGCTGTGTCTTTTTTAGAATCTTTTGGCGATAAGATAGTGTCACTGATGGAGCTGTTTGGCAGCCAATCCGAAATTCGCTTTCGCTACGTCCACGACTTTATATTTGGGTTTGATTGGGCAAAATGGGTACAAGAAGAACCCCAGACTCGCGCTGTCATTGAACCTTTCAGTCTGACTTTTTTAGATTGTTTAATCTCAAAAGGTACAAAAATTATACAACTTATTCGTGTTGGGGATGCCCGATATCATCAACTTCGTGAACAATGTTATCGCAATCCCTTCTGCTTTTCCCGAGAACCAGAGGATGAGCAACGCCTGCTGACGTATCTTGCAGCACAACAACTTATTCCCGTCGCAGCATGGAATTGGAATGCTCAACCTGTTTGGGACAAACCTTTCCACCAACTTCGCGAACAGTTATCATTAAAGCTGAATATTCCTAAAAATAGTTAAGATAGTTCAGAGTCAATAGTCTGTAGTCCAATGCTAATGACTGATGACTGATGACTAAAGAATAATGAAAATTGCTGATTTCATAACCTGGTTTGAAAAATGGGCGAATCCAGCTTGGCAAGAAAGCTGGGATAATTGCGGCTGGCAAATTGAGCCTGGAGTATTGCAGGAAGATGCGCGGGTATTGGTTTGTCTGACACCAACTTTGGCGGTGATGCAAGAAGCAATTTCCTTGCGCAATGCTGGTATTGCTGTTAATCTGATTTTCGCTCACCATCCTTTGATTTTTAGTCCACCCAAGTCTTTGCGTACTGGCGACGCTATAGGTGAAATGGCGCGGTTAGCGTTTACCCACAATATTGGTATTTACAGCGCTCACACGAATTTTGACCAAGTTGCGGATGGGACTGCTGACGTTTTGGCTCAAATTTTAGAACTCAAGGAACTTTCTCCTGTCGTACCCACTCAACCAGGGTTAGGATATGGACGCGTTGGAAATTTAAAGCCATCTTTAAGTTTAAAAGAGTTACTCGCAACAATTCAAACTCGACTCGCTCCTTCTCATCTCGTTTCCTCCCCAGTGGTAAATTTAGAACAGGCGATTTCTCGAGTTGCTGTTTTGGGTGGTTCAGGAGCTAGTTTTATCTCGGCGGTAGTGAAAACAGGTGCTCAAGCTTATTTGACTTCTGACTGTAAGTTTCATCAGTTTCAGGAAAGCCGCGAGCGCAATCTGATTCTCATTGATGCTGGACATTACGCTACAGAACGCCCAGCGTGCGATCGCCTCGTGCAAAAGTTTCAGGATTTAAACTTAGACTGGGTACAGTTAAGCCAAAAGGATGAGGATTTCCGGTCGTTTTTTCAAAAATGACCCATAAACTTTAAAGTAGAAAATTTACAAATTATCTTTCTTTTTTAAAAACTCTTTAAGAAAAAAACCCCTTTTTAACCTATCCTTAATAAAAGATTATTATACGCTCTGCATTAAACCTATAGCTGGCTATACAGGTGTGTTAACCATTTTGGTCAACTTGGGCGGTGTTACTTAAGCACAGAATGATGCTAAGAAATATAAATTTTTCTGATTGCATAAAATCCTTATTAACCTCTAAAGAAAAATATAAGGGTTCAAATCAGAAATAGCTTATTTCATACTTCCATTCTGGAACACCACTTGGACTAGTGTAGTTAGGCTTTACTCCTTTATTCCCCAAAGGAGTGGATCGCGGCAAGCTACAAGATCTTAGCAAAATTTGAAGATTGAAATTTTCGGTTTGTTTGTATCTACCTACTAAATTTTGCTTTTCAATCAACTTGTTCAATGTCAAGACTAGCCAGTAAGTTTTCACCAGGGAGAATTTGCCAGATTTGGAACAATCAAAATTATTAGTGAACGAAAGGAAGTCAATTGTATGCCACAAAAAACAGCCAATATTTTTCCTGGACAACCCCGGGTATTACTGGTATCAATGCGTAATTTGAAATTACATGTTTCTCGCTCCGCACCTTATGAGTTTGAGGATGTCATTTGTGGTTGTGATACAGTTGATTTAATAACACCAACCTTCGATTCTAATCTTTTTAAAGTAACGAATAAGATAGCAAATCAAGCAGCAAAAATACTAAAAAATGGCGAGTTAGTTTCATCATTAGTTAATTATAAATTTCAGGTAGATAAAGAATATGATTTGTTTTTCTTTTTCTGCCAGTCAATTCAAGACATTCTGGTTCTCAATTCTATCAAAGGCTGGCGTGATAAGTGCCGCTATGCCGTTTGTTGGCTAGATGAAATTTGGCTTAAAGATATTGATAACTGTCAAGTTCAACTACGGCTTTTAAAAAAATTCGATAATATTTTCATGAACTTTAGTTCTAGTGTGGCTCAGGTTGCTGATATTGTCGAGCGTCCCTGCCACTCTATCGCCTATGGAGTTGATGCAGTCAATTTCTGTCCTTATCCACGTGATCTTTCCCGCTGTATTGATGTCTTAAGTGTTGGACGCCGTTCACTAGTTACTCACGAAGCTTTACTAAAACATGCTGAACAGGAAAATCTCTTTTATATCTACGATACTATCAAAGATTTATACATGGCAGACTACAGATACCATCGCAGTCTCTATACGAATTTTGTCAAGAGAAGCAATTATATGATAGTCAATAAAGCAAAATTTGATTTAATCGGTCAAAAAAATCCTCAAGAGGAAGTAGGTCCACGCTTTTTTGAAGGTGCAGCTGGAGGAACAATAATGCTAGGTGTTCCTCCCAAATGCGAGGCTTTTACCAACAACTTTGACTGGTCAGATGCTGTCATTGAAATTCCTTTCGATTCCCCAGATATATCTAATATCATTGCTGATTTAAATGCACAACCTGAACGTTTAGCAAAAATACGTCACGACAACATTATTAACTCGCTTTTACGGCATGACTGGGTTTATCGCTGGGAAACAATTTTGGCAAGAGTAGGGCTTGATATCACACCAAAAATGTTAGAACGAAAAGCTTATCTCAACAAGTTAACTGAAATGGTAACACCAGAAAACTGCCACCAAAAACCCCAACTCGCTTTGGTGGATTAAGATACTGAAAATCAGTTGCTGAGGACGTATCTTGAAGAAAAAGGCACCTTGGCGCAGCTAGGAATAACATATGCACTTACGCCCCTGATTGGTGATCCGCAGGACAAGAAAGAAGACCACTAAATTTTCAATGCCTGGTGTGGTGTTTCCCCGTTACTCGCCACCCAGTCCTACAGAACGATGGTTCTGAGTTCTTTGTTGTTAATTTATCTCAAAAAAAATTAAGAGTCAGGACTGGTGCAATTTTGTGAATTGCGATTCAGGCAAAGGTACTGTGGGGCTTTCTCAATATGTTCGCGCCACAGTCTAATTTTTTTTGTGGGTTTCGGTACAATATTAATTTCCTGTATAAATTATATAATTTTTTTTGAAAACCACTGGATTTTGAAAAATCTTGTGTACCTTCATATCTATAAAAAGCAATGATAGTAAAGGAAAGACATCAAATAGATAAGGTACACCTATGCAAAGAATAGAAACTATAATAGAAATAAACCAAATTTGCAATAAAATTTCCCAAATGCAACACCAAAAGCTGACACGCTCAAAAGCGTTAGGCTCATACAGTGTTGCTCAGGCTAACAAACGTGTAAAATCAAGCTAAAAATTAAGCTAAAAACCTTGAGGTGTTGTTGTTTAAAACCATGAAGGTTACAAGAGAATAAGCTAAGATCAAGTACATAGGGGTAAAAGTAAAGCAGAGTCCCCAGACTTCCCAGCAATGCCAATGACTACAAGTAGTCAACTAAAACAACCGCAAGTAACGCCTGTTTTGGAGTATCATTTATTACAACATGGTTGGAAGAACTCACCAGCAACTCTTAACTTGGTCAGGACAAATCCGGAATTATGTGGCTTCTATCAAGTCAACATTTTTTGAATGACCTTGACAGAGATTGAGTTCAACTGGTGCAGTAACCGGGAACTTTATGACCCAAAAAGCCCATATAACTGAAAACGACAAACAAGTCTTTGGCTTGGGTCAAGATGGATACCTTGACTTAGTTCGCTTAACGAACTTTGAAAAGATGTCCTCTACTTGGGGCACAGCCCAGATGTTGACAGATTTAACTAACTATAAAAAGGCAGAAGCAGTAGATGCTACACCGCAAGATTTATCAATTGTGTTGCGATGGGCGGGAGGTATGCGTGTTCTTGCGGGACCAGCAACGCTGGATTGAACGCGCCCGCATCCTCGATATAGAGGGAGATTTAGTCACCCTACGTTATGAAACAGAAGAAGAAGATGAAGTTTGTTCTTGGGAGGAAATGGTTCGCCTTGAAAGCATTGGCGCTGTAACGCAAAAATTAGCTTCAGTGCCACGGGGTAACGTAGAACCTCTGTTAACTGAAGAGTGTCCGGATGCTGAACGCATTCGCAATCGTTTCACTGATTCAAATCCAGACTAATCAAGAATGAAAAGTGAAGAATGAACTTTCTTCGTTCTTCGCTTCTTCATTCTTTTATATTTTCTTAAGACTCAGCACTTTTCTCGCCGTTACGTTCAAAGGCAGGGCAGTAACCTTCAAGAGTTACCTTGAAGTTATACAGTGGGGAGGCGGGATTCCAACACCGCTGTCCTCTTTGATGTCGGCAGGTACCGCAGCAATCAACGTCTGACCAAATGAAGCGATCGCTATTTTGGTTAATCAGTTCTCTTTGTGACAGCGCCCGCAATACCAATTCTTCTCCTTGCCACCGGGCTTCAATTAAACCTGTGTCGGCAAAGTGTCGCCAACGAGGATCGGCAGTAATCGCATCGGGTAAGGTAATCGTGACTACAGTTCCTAATTCTGTAAGTTCGCCTTCATAATTGGTTTCCGGAGCAGCCGGTTGTATAAATGTTTCACCAATCGGCAGTTCCACCAATGTGCCAGCTGCTGGAGAATGGAGATGGTAGCGGTTTTGCAACTCTTCTAAGCTTGTCAGGTCTGCCAAATAAGCAGGAGAACCGTGGACGAAGATGACGTGCTGCGGTCGCAAATTATGAATGAGCTGGGTGGTTCCAGGACCATCGCTATGTTGGGCGAGGAGATACGTTTCGACAGGACAAACGCGTGAGTATTCGTCGTTAATTTTTATATTGGTTTTCTCTGGTAAAAGCGTGAGCCAAGAACCAGTATTAGGTTGGCAGTATTGTCGTAAGTCAGCTGTAAAATCAGTGAGAATAATACAAGACTTGCCAACCTCAGGGCGCTGATGTGGTTCGATGCGACGCACGCGCGGACGTATCCGTTCATCCCAAAATAACGGTTGATGGCGGGCAAAGTTTTGTACTGAGGACGGGAGATTGGGTAGCAATTCTAGGTAAGCGTCGCATCCAATGGCAACAGTACGATCAACCCAAATATCTAAATCCCTTCCGGTGAAATGGTGATGGCTGCGTAAAAGCATCAGCAGTTCTTGACCGAGTCCCAAAGTGGGTGTGGGGAGGATCACAGAGGAACCGTCAGCGATCGCTCGGTTAATTCTTTCGGCAAGTTGATTTTCTTGAGTCCGGCGGTGGGGATGGCGGGAAGTTCCATAACTCCCTTCAATAATCAGCACATCCAATTCTGTTCCCCGCAATTCTTCCAACCGCAAACCTTCTACCAACCGCGAGTTTGATAAAAAAAAGTCGCCTGTGTACAGTAGCCTGTAAGACCGCTCTGGGGTAGTATATGTCAGGAGAATTGCCACAGCTCCAGGAAGATGACCGGCGGGAAATAATTCTGCCACCAAACCATCTTTGAATTCTATTGGCGATCGCAATGGCAGCGCTTGACAAAATGGCGCGACTTGTTCACCATGTTGATCAAGCCAATTTAGAGGCAGCAATTTGCTGGTCACTTCGCTACCATATATTGGTAACAGTGGAAATGCCTTGTGCAGTGCTAGCAATCCTTTAGCATGGTCTGGATGGGCGTGGCTCACCAAGACTAAATCTGCTGGTAAGGGCGAACTTCCTCGACGTGCGGGTTTTTTCAACCCCTTAACTAAAGGCGAAGTATCCGCCAAACCACAATCAAGTAGAATGCGGTGTGGTCCCATCCGCACCAACAAACAAACGCCCTCATCGTCGTGGTGAACCCCAAAGGGCAAACATTCTAACCCAGTCGCCGCGTCCCCCATGTCAACCCCAGAGGATACCGACAGGCGATCGCTCATGCTCCCCTCCCCTCTAACTTTATCTCTATGGACATTTGTCCAATGCCAATTCCATAGCGGAGGACGCTTGCGGATGCAAGCGTCCTCCTAACAAAAGCAGGTGTCTGTAAATGGCACAACCCGTGAATAGTTTTTCCTTCCACACAGTGTCCACCGCCAGTTCAGTTATCGATCTCCACACCATTGCAATGCTGATCTTCGTTTGGTTAACATGGTCATACCAAACTTGTGTAATAGAAACAACTGAGTGATGAAGATTCTTCAAACTAGGGACTGTGGGCGGGTTTTCCAACTCAGGCAATTGGCGTACCTGAAGCGGGACTGATTGCTTTTGTAATTTTAATGGGCAGATCCATTACCATGATAGTTGTCTGAATCGTAATATCCATTTTTCGTGCCAAAGAACAAGCACGAAACTGTGAAGACAATTGTTAATCCAGCTAAAATCAGCTTTACATCCATAAGTTTTTTGCCCTTTACGAAAGACTTTCTGATTTTAATAGACTAATTTCGATGTCTGGAGAAATCACCAGAAATTTTTTACTATGCTTATGCTGATTCTGCAATAAGTAATCTTACTATAATAAATCGTATTTTAAAACTTTTTGCCGAAGCTGTCTATGGTCTTAAGAGGGATTACGACAATTCAAAATTTAAATTTCCTGTAGGTGTCGGG
The DNA here is from genome assembly GCF_963920835.1 of Scytonema sp. PCC 10023. Lineage (NCBI taxonomy): Bacteria > Bacillati > Cyanobacteriota > Cyanophyceae > Nostocales > Scytonemataceae > Scytonema > Scytonema sp. PCC 10023. The sequence goes on along the minus strand of NZ_CAWUDP010000104.1, from coordinate 14,744 downwards.
AAATTTTCTCCTGGATTCTATACCCTTGTGGTGTAAACAAGCCAATTCCAACTCATCTATGTCTCGTGAGCGCGTAAATCACTGGTAAATTTCTCTGCGGTGTCCTATCTTATCGATAGTGATAATCCTTTCTTCACTGTTGAAATCATAATGAAATCATAAATGACTCGATAATCACCGACTCTTAACTTATAAAAACCTGATAAATCACTTGTCAAAGGCTGAGGGGTAATTTGATCCAAATTTTCAGCTAACCAGATAATTTTACTGATGATACGCTTGCGGACAACTAAAGTAAGTCTTTCTAGGCTAACAAGAGCCTCTGGCTCGTACTCAACCAAGTAACTCATCACGAATGAGTTATGCCGAGTTTCTTATAAACTTCCAAGAGCAGCAATACCGCGAACACCTGCTTGTCTTCGCTTTTTGGATTCCAGTAGTTGCTGCTTGACTTCTTCTCTAACTTCTTCACCTTCATCAGGAGCAGAGAAAAACTCTTCTAAAACTTCTTCCAAAGTTTCCCGAATCAACACTTTCAGTTCATTAACTGTCATATCTTTGACTTGCATTTCTACCCTCTAGTGTTTGTGGTTGCTAATAATGTGAGTTTAGCTTGTTTTGCCGAGATGAATTGCCATCTAAAGCCTAACACCTGGCTGTTCTTCAACCCAGCCGACAAAATTTCTTTATCACGGAAGCGTCTTTACATTCAAAAGGCTGGCGTCTCGCCAGCCCGACAACCATCAAATCATTGTTAAAATCTGTAACTCAAAACTTGAATTGCACCATTATCTGGTAATTTACCAGAGCTAACAGTGATTGTGTCACTCGTGCTACGCCGTACTGTCATTCCATTCATTACCGTCAGGAAGTCATCCAATGGCGAAATATCGCAATTAGCAGTGTCAGCAGCTTGTGTACGGTAATGGGTAGGAATAATCATCTTGGGATTGAGGGTTTGAATTGCCTGTTTAGCTTCCTGAGGATTATAAGCTTTTGGACCGCCTCCCACAGGGACTAACGCCACATCAGGACGCCCCATCAGAATTTTTTGCTCAATCGAAATGGGTGCGGCTGCTCCTCCTAAATGAAGGATGCTAACTCCCCCTTGCTTCCAAAGCCAAGCGGTATTTATACCAAACTGCTTACCACCTTTGCGGTCATGGTTTATGGCAATTCCCTGGAACTTAATGCCATTAAACTCGTAAGCTCCAGGTTCGTAAATAAGCTTGGGATTTCCTGCAAGGTCTTCTACAGCACCTTCATCCAGCAGTTGGCTGCTAATCAGCACTAAATCAGCCGCAACTTTTGGCGCACGATAACCAGCGGTACAGCCAACTGTCCGAAAGGGATTTGTGAGAATTTTGACCCCGCCACCAGTAAACAGAAAGCTAGTATGACCCAACCACTGAATTGATAATGAACCGCCAGATTGGGCATTCGCTTGAGGGTCGGAACCCAAGCTAGTAACCAACGTTGTTACTAATCCCGCCCCTGCATAACCCAATAACTGTCGTCGTTTCATGGATTCATCTCTCGAGACTGCAATTGTTCCAAAAAGTTTCGCAATAGCTGCTTCCCTGAAGCCGTCAGGACACTCTCTGGGTGAAATTGGACGCCCTGAATGTGAGGATAGTTCCGGTGTCGCACTCCCATAATTGTGCCATCCTCAAGCGATGCAGTTATTTCCAGCACATCTGGACAAGTATCGCCCTCAATCACTAAACTATGATACCTGGTTGCGGTCATCGGATTTTCTAAGTTACTGAAGACTCCTACGCCTTTGTGATATATCGGTGAAGTTTTGCCGTGCATCAACTCTGGTGCAGAAATGATTTTACCGCCAAACACTTGACCGATACTTTGATGCCCCAAGCAAACGCCTAAAATTGGCACGCTTGGTCCAAGGCGAGAAATCACATCTAGGGAAATTCCCGCATCTTCTGGGCGACCAGGTCCTGGAGAAATCACGACTCCATCTGGCTGTAGCGCACGAATTTCATCTATGGTGATTTTGTCGTTACGAAAAACCTTAATATCAGTTGCTACTGGGAACTCAGCCGCCAGTTCTCCCAGATACTGGACTAAGTTATAGGTAAAGCTGTCGTAATTATCGATTATTATAAGCAAAGTTGATTTCTCCTGGTTTTTACTAATCAGATCAGATAATTGTGATTGACTGTCACCAGAAGATTTTAATCGTTGTTTAACTCACCTTGATACAGACACGATCACTCGTATCCACTAAATTTAAAAAATCGTTATAAAGTTAAGTACACCCTGTCTGAAGCTGCCCAAATAGCATCTCCAGCATTCAGCACTCAAGAATGCACAGCCGACAAAACTAAAGCGAACAGGGGAGGAAGTAAGAGTGTAGCAGCGACTAGCACCGCGACCATTGCCGAGACAAGCACAGCACCAGCAGCACAGTCTTTGGCAATTTTTGCTAATTCATGGTAGGTCTGCTTAACTGTGAGATCGACAATTGACTCGATCGCTGTATTCAGTAACTCCAACGCCAAAACTAAACCGCTCGTTATTCCAATAACCGATATTTCCACAGGCTTAAGATGTAAAAAAACGCTCAAGCCAATAGCTAAAGCGCCGACAACAACGTGAATACGAAAATTGCGTTGAGTTAGAAAAGCGTAGCTAATTCCACACCAGGCATACTTAAAACTCACAAATAAATTAGAGGCTATTTGCCACGACAGCGGACGTTGCTTAGCAACAACTGTTTCTAAGGAGTTTGGCGCTGGTGGAGATGAAACTTTTGCTGGGGACGAAACTTGTTGAGACATAGGCATAAAAATCAAACACCAAAGTGCGTGAGGAGGAGATTTTAGCGGATGTTAATAAATAAATAAATGAACTTACCAGGTTTTTTTACCAGAAGGTTAGATATTAAATACAGAATAACACTTAAAAGGTAGTCAGCAATCACTATTCATAGTCAATGTCAATACCTATTGTCTTCAGTAATATTACTTGCTGTTTTAGCATTTGGCTCAAACTTTCTTCATCTGGATGATCCCAACCTAAAAGATGCAATAACCCATGAGCCGCCAACCAAGCTAGCTCTGTTGGCAAAGGGTGTTCCTGCTGTTGAGCTTGCTGCTGTGCTGTTTCGATTGAAATAACAATATCACCGAGATACAACGGTTCATCGGCGTCCATTTCTGGTAGCTGAGGCAATACCTCTAATGCCGCAAACGATAAAACGTCTGTGGGTTTATTCTGGTGACGATACTCGGCGTTAAGCGTTTGCATTTCAGCATCATCTGTTAAACGTAGTCCAACTTCATATTTTGGCGCTGGCGGTATACTCGCTTGTAATATTTCTAACCAGCACTCAAACCAGTTTTTCCAAGTTTCAGTTGCAATTTGAGTATCCGTGTTAGGAGAGCCTACAGCTTCCGGTTGGGATAACTCATGATAACAATCCTGTACATACAGTTCAACTTGCACTTGTCTACAAAGTCTCCTAAGCTTACGTATGATGTCGTTAGCGAGTCAGGTAAGCAAGACCTACAAGCACTGCTAAAAGCCCTACAGTCGTCAGTACAAAATGCTTCACGGAGGTACCGCCCTTTTGCACCATGTTTCGCATTGCGAGTTTCACGTAGCTAGGTCGAGGTTCGGTAGAAGGAGAATCGCTCATAATATTTTTGTAACAAAGTCTTCTAATAATGTAACAGTTCTTATAACATCAAGTTGCCATTCTGCCGGCTTTAGGGAAGGATGAGGGGGATAAGAACGATGAGGAGGATGTTGCTCCCTCATCTCCCTCATCTCCCTCATCTCCCTCATTCAAGGTTACGCAGAAGCCTCTACCAGCTGGTTTTCTTGGCGGAGATAAGCTTGGATGAACATATCAATTTCGCCGTTCATCACATCCGCGATCGCAGTTGTTTCCGCAGCAGTTCGCAAATCCTTCACCATTTGGTAAGGATGAAAAACGTAGTTGCGGATTTGGTTTCCCCAAGAAGCTTCTACCATATCACCACGAATTTCCGCGATTTCTTTAGCGTGTTGCTCTTGAGCAATCACTAGCAGTTTTGCCTTCAAGCGGGCGAGAGCCTTTTCTTTGTTTTGTAATTGGCTGCGTTCTTCTGTACAACGCACGGCAATTCCAGTGGGAAGGTGAACAACTCGCACTGCGGTTTCTACTTTGTTGACGTTCTGTCCGCCCTTACCACCAGACCGAGTTGTGGTCACTTCCAAATCCTTCTCAGGAATTTCCAATTGGATGGTGTTATCTATCTGGGGCATCACTTCCACGCCAGCAAAGCTGGTTTGCCGCTTCCCGTTGGCATTGAAAGGTGAAATCCGCACTAGGCGATGTGTACCTGTTTCTGAACGCAGGTAGCCGTAGGCATAGCGCCCAGTAATTTCTATAGTGACAGATTTAATTCCCGCTTCATCTCCTTCGGAAAGCTCATTTAACTGAACTTTATAGCCGTGGTTTTCTCCCCAACGGGTGTACATCCGCAGCAACATTTCCGCCCAGTCTTGAGCATCAGTCCCACCAGCACCTGCGTTGATTGTGAGTACAGCGCCTTTTTCATCATAGGGACCAGAAAGCAACTGGAGTAACTCCCATTGGTCAAGTTCCTGGTTGAGCTTAGCGACAGTAGACTCGGCTTCTTGCAGTAGCCCTTCATCTGTTTCTAACTCCAACAGTTCTAATACTGCCTTAGTGTCTTCCAAAGAAGCTTTCCACTGGTGATACTGTTGCAGGTGTGCTTTCAGGTCGTTGAGTTCTTGCAGTATTTCCTGTGCTTTCGTTTGGTCATCCCACAACTCTGGTTGGGCTGCTATTTGTTCCAGGTCTTGAATTTTGGCGCTAAGTGCAGGGATGTCAAAGATAGTCCTGGGTTTTACCCAGGCGATGAGACAACGTTTCGACTTCGCGTTTGAGTTCTAAAACTTCCATAACACTTAATTGATAATGAGGGCTTTCGATGATATGCGATCGCTTCTTGTCTTTTTAATTTTACCTATACTTTACCAAATACATACTTGTACGGTTTTTTATTTGTAATACTTTTTACATTATTTTTATTGATTCTTTACAGGGGTTTCTTAAAAGAACGCACTACCCATACCATTTCTCTATCTCTATAAAGTTGAGCTTTATTCGACACCCCTGTAGCCCCCCAAACTCGCGGGGGGTAATTATTAAGCGCAATGTTATAGAGAATTGGTACAGAACTGAGAATTTACAATTCCCTCATAGTTCCTAGTAACAGAGTCAAGCGACCATACCCGGATTAACCTGTGCAAAAGCGTGGGAGATTGGTTTTTGTAAAATCTTTAATAATTTGTATTAGGGATTGCAATACATACATTGAGATGGATCTGCGTTTTGCAATCCATCTGGGAAAAAGACTTCTTCAGAAAATCCGCATTTTTGACATTTATAGATTGCTGTCAGAGTTAGCTCTGTTGGTAAGTTACAATAGGCACACAGTAAGCCCTTTTTCCTTTGAACTAATTCAAAACCTGGACAGGAACAGTTGGGACAGCAATTATTTAGTTTTCTGACTAAGTCGTGGGTAGCTTTTGCGATATTTTTCATCCGAGTCGGGTTATATAGAGCACGCATATCTGTTTCTATATAAACTTTGCCATCTTCGGAACTCTTTAAAGCAAATTCAACTGCTTCCACGAGTTGTTCTGTTGTCTTAATACCTTTGATAATTTCATCTTGACTTTTTGGTGAAGAACTCAGCATGACGACTAGGGCGTGTTCAGGAAAGCCAATTGTATCTGCAAAATCTTGTGCTTCTTGAAGACTTCCCACAATTTTCTGACTAAAGTTTGTTTCTATAGACAACTCTTGACCGACAATTTCTAGTTCATTCGTTTTATCTAATAAAAGGACGACTTCCCGATTACAAGGTATAAACGGGCTAATAGGGTGAGGACCAAATGTACCTTCACTAGCTAATGCCAAAGTCTCACCCGTGACTTCCAGGGCTTTTTCTGCTTTTAGCCTTGCTGCTTCGATTTGGTTTCCTGTCCTTTTAACTTCTCTTGTAAATGTACCAAAACGGTCTGTATCAAAATCTTGCGGTACTATGACTTTTATTCCTAGCTCTTGTTCAATAATTGGAGCAATGACTTTCTCTTTGTGATGCATAGTTGCTAGTACTGCTACTCGATTAACAAATAGCGGATGTTGTTTCATATCTCTCTGCATTTCCGTATTTGAGTTCAACATACAGCACTTGATAGCAGCTTTGGCAGCCCTCTACAAGTCACCTATGTTCATACGCAAAATCTAATAGTTGCTATAAATGCAGTTCTATGAACAACTTATCTATGAAAAGAATTGGATATGAAGCAATACACTTTCATGAAGGATAGCTGAAGGCAAAGAAACCCAGTTTTGCACAAGTTACGAGGTTTCTAGGCTAATGCTTATCTGAACTGTAAGTAAGTCGCGACGATAAAACCAATGTATGTTTAGTTTTGTAAAAACTGTAAAATGACTTATTTTTACGGTATTCGTTAAATTTACATTTCGTTACATAGAGAAAAATTTTTAACGCCGATTTACTTATGGGCACTATGAAGAGTATCATCAATCATATTCAATAGTTATTATCAACTTGTCTTGATGAATAAGTTTTATTAAATGATGGTAAGCGAATGAATAAGTATTTGCTTATAGTAGCTATATAATATTTTTTTAACAATCGCGTTGAAAATTTAACAATTTCTTTTGAAAAGGTGATAAATTTATCTACAACAGATGAGTTGAGTCACCCACAAGCTTCTAACTGATGTAATTGAGGGTGTCATAGTTTTCACATTACATATACATAACCCCTTTTGATAGCAAGGAACACAATTGTTCTGTTGCCCTCATTGACATAACTAAAAACAATTGCAATTAGCAACAAAAGAGTTTATGGCTGAATTTTCTAATCAATTTTCTCGACGCAAATTTCTGTTAACAGCTGGAGCTTCTGCTGTAGGATCTGTATTCCTTAAGGGGTGTTTAGGAAACCCCCCAGATACCGCGAACACAATTCAAGCACAACAAGTTGCTGCTATCAATATCAATCCAGCAGATAGACCGGAAACAACCACGGTCAAGCTAGGATATATCCCCATTGTTGAAGCTGCTCCCTTGATTATTGCCAAAGAAAAAGGCTTCTTTGCAAAGTACGGCATGACCAATGTTGATATATCCAAGCAAGCCAACTGGGGTTCAGCAAGAGACAACATAGAAATTGGGGCTGCTGGAGGTGGAATTGATGGCGGTCAATGGCAGATGCCTATGCCTTATCTGATTTCTGAAGGGCGCATCACCAAAGGCAACCGAAAAATTCCTATGTATGTCTTGGCTCAGCTGAATACCCAAGGCAATGGAATTGCGATCGCAAGTAACCACCAAGGCAAGGGTATCGGTGTACAAATTGCTGGCAAGGAAACGTTTTTTGCTCAACTAAAATCAGCAAACGCTACATTCAAAGCTGCCCAAACGTTCCCAGGAGTCAATCAGGATTTTTGGATTCGCTACTGGTTAGCTGCATCGGGTGTTAATCCAGACAGTGATATTCAACTGCTGACAGTCCCAGCAGCTCAGACAGTTGCAAATATGAAGACGGGGTCGATGGATGCTTTTAGTACGGGTGACCCCTGGCCCTACCGGATTGTTAAAGATAAGATTGGCTTCATGGCGGCACTAACCGCAGAAATCTGGAAAAACCATCCAGAAGAATACTTGGCAATGAGGGCAGATTGGGTTGACAAAAATCCAAAAGCAACCAAAGCAATATTGAAAGGTCTTATGGAAGCGCAGCAATGGTGCGACAATTTTGACAACAGAAAAGAACTCGCTCAAATCCTTGCAAGGCGGAATTACTTCAACGTGCCTGAGGCAGTTCTCAATGACCCATTTATGGGTAAGTACGAGATGGGAGATGGTCGCACCATTAACGATAGAAAAATGGCATCTCTGTACTGGAAAGATGAAAAAGGTAGCGTCTCGTATCCCTACAAGAGCCATGACCTTTGGTTTTTAACAGAAAGCGTGCGCTGGGGCTTCTTACCTGAAGATACCTTAACAAATGCCAAAGCGCTTATAGATAAAGTTAACCGCGAGGATTTGTGGAGAGAAGCCGCTAAAGAAATAGGCGTTGCTGCTGCTGATATTCCCACCAGTACATCTCGTGGTGTTGAAGAATTTTTTGATGGCATCAAGTTTGACCCAGAAAATCCAAAAGCTTACTTGCAGAGCCTCAAGATTAAAAAAGTCAAAGTTTAGTAAAAGTTTAGGCGCAATAAATATTTGAGGAGAACACTAACAATGGTAACGCTGCAAAGACGCTCTTCTGGAAATACCTCTCAGAATGTTTGGTTATCTCGTCTGCAAAAGCAATATCCCGATCTGTTGCCTCCGCTGGCAGCGCTCGCCATCTTTCTAGTTGTTTGGCAGTTGTTTTCTTGGACTCCTGGAGCAACACTACCAGGACCTATCCAAGTGGTGCAAGAAACCTGGATACTGATTTTGTATCCCTTTTATGACCGAGGCGGGATAGACAAAGGTTTATTTTGGCAGATTCTTGCAAGCTTACAACGGGTAGCGATTGGTTACTCATTGGCGGCAATTCTCGGAATTACCTTGGGCATTGTGATTGGTACGAATAAAGTCATGTACAAGGCTTTAGATCCGATGATCCAATTATTCCGTACTGTACCGCCTCTGGCTTGGGTGCCAATTGCTCTTGCTGCTTTGCGACAAAACGAACCATCTGCCTTGTTCGTCATTTTTATCACGGCAATTTGGCCCATTTTGATAAATACAGCAGTGGGCGTAAAGCAAATTCCCCAAGATTACAACAACGTAGCCAAAGTTCTGCAACTTTCTCGTCGGGATTATTTCTTCAATATCCTCATACCCTCTGCTCTACCCTACATTTTTACAGGGTTAAGGATTGCGATTGGATTGGCTTGGTTAGCAATTATTGCCGCAGAAATTATCATGTCCGGCATTGTGGGAATTGGCTTCTTTATCTGGGATGCCTATCAGAATAACAAAGTCAGTGAAATTATTTTGGCTCTTGTCTACATCGGTGTCGTTGGCTTGCTACTTGACAAAGCGATGCTTTGGGTACAGTCCAGAATTTTGCCAGAAGAACAGAAATAGTCATTAGTCCTTTGTCATTAGTCATTAGTAAATGGCAAAGGGCAAATAACAAATAACAAATAACAAATAACAAAGGACAAAGGACAAATGAGCGTTTTTGTTGCCGTTGACCAAATTGATAAAGTTTTTTCCTTAACCGATGGTGGTAAATATATTGCCCTTAAAGGAATAGACCTCCAAATTAAAAAAGGAGAATTTGTTTCTCTCATTGGTCACTCAGGTTGTGGTAAATCTACCTTATTAAATATGATTGCCGGTCTGGATTTGCCAACTGAGGGTGTCGTGACTCTAGAAGGAAAAAAAATCACTAAACCTGGTCCAGACAGGATGGTGGTGTTCCAAAATTATTCTCTGTTGCCTTGGCGGACAGTACGAGAAAATATTGCCCTTGCCGTAGACTCAGTTATGAATGAACTGCCTGCGGGTGAACGCAAGGCAATTGTAGAACGGCATATCGATATGGTGGGGTTGCGTCCTCATGCTGATAAGCAGCCAGGAATGTTATCAGGTGGACAAAAACAGCGAGTGGCGATCGCTCGTGCCTTAGCAATTCGTCCGAAATTACTTTTGCTGGATGAACCGTTTGGAGCGTTAGATGCACTGACGCGAGGCAACCTGCAAGAACAGTTAATGCAAATTTGTCAGGAAAACGAAGTCACTGCGGTCATGGTGACGCACGATGTCGATGAAGCAGTGCTGTTGTCCGACCGGATTGTCATGCTGACAAATGGGCCAGAATCCAAGATTGGAGACATTTTGGAAGTGGATATTCCTCGTCCTCGCAAGCGCATGGAAGTGGTAGAACATCCCAGCTACTACAGTTTGCGGAGTGAGATGATTTACTTCCTGAATCAACAAAAACGAATTAAGAAACTTAGGGCAAGGAAAACAGCCGTTATCGCCCGTCACGGTTTAGAAAAAGTTAACCTCGAAATTGGTTTCCTCCCTCTCACTGCTTGCGCTCCTCTAGCTGTAGCTAAAGAGAAAGGCTTCTTTACCAAGTATGGTCTAGATGAAGTGAGCTTAGTGCGTGAATCTAGCTGGCGCGGAATTACCGATGGCATTACTGGCGGATATTTAGATGCTGCTCAAATGCCTGGTGGAATGCCAGTTTGGTTGACTGTGGGAGGACATGACGGTCGCCCTGTGCCAGTTGTGAGCTCCCTGACTCTCACCCGCAATGGTAATGCCATTACCCTAGATAAACGTTTTTATGACCAAGGGGTATATACTCTAGCAGACTTCAAACAACTGCTGCATCAGTCTGCAAATCAACGCCATACTCTGGGAATGGTTCATCCTTCCTCGATGCACAACATACTACTGCGTTACTGGTTAGCAGCCGGTGGTATTGACCCTGACCGCGATGTTTCCCTCAAAACTATTCCTCCGGCTCAAATGGTCGCTGACTTGCAAGCAGGAAGTATTGACGGTTACTGTGTGGGCGAACCTTGGAACTTGCGGGCAGCGACAGAAGGTATTGGCTTTACCATTGCTACAGATTTAGAAATTTTGGAAGGACATCCAGGCAAAGTTTTAGGAGTCCGTGAAGATTGGGCAGCAGCATATCCCAACACCCATATAGCCCTCGTCAAAGCCTTATTGGAAGCTTGTCAATTCTGCGCTGATGAGAAAAACTCTCAAGAAGTGCGTGAAATTTTATCTCGGCGGGAGTATGTCAGTACCAATGAGGAATACATCCAACTTGGCGATCCAAACTCCTATGCTTGTAGCCTAGAACAACCAATGCGACAGTATGCCCATCATCTGTTTTTCGGAGATGGCGTTAATCGTCCCAGCCGCACGGAACATTTGTGGATGATGACCCAAATGGCACGTTGGGGCGATATCCCCTTCCCCCGGAACTGGTTAGAAATCCTCGAACGGGTTTGTCGAGTCAATGTGTTCAGTACGGCAGCACGAGAACTAGGTCTGCTTGATATTAAGTATCATCGCGGTCCGATCCAGTTGTTCGATGGCTCTGAGTTTAATGCTGATGACCCCATCGCCTATCTCAATAGTTTGGATATTAAACGCAATGTTTCAGTGGCAGAAGTTGTGATTAACTCACGTTCTCCAGTCGCTGCCTAAGAATTTTAGATTTTGGATTGGGAATACTGGTGTAAGTAGGTCGGTACAAATAAAGTTAACGAGTTTCGGCAGTCATTAGTCATTGGTCATTAGTCATTAGTAAGGGTTAGCGGCGTTTTTACATTTCTTAACGAAGTTCTGTTTATTTCCACCTATCTACTTACCTAATGCAGAAATTCCAACAAGTAACCCCATCATCCAAAATCTGAAAAGTATCGATCAACGAATAATTAACAGACCCACTGTTTCAAGCATTACCACTTCTTAAGCCAAAATCAAAAATCCAAAATAAATATGCACAACCGGACTTTGACTTACAGCGAACCATCAAGAGAGTCTACAACACGTAGCCGTTCCAATCCTTTCTTGCTAATTGAAGAAGTTTCTAAGATCTATCCTACGCCAAAAGGTCCTTTTACAGTACTACAAGGCGTTAACCTCACAGTGAATGAAGGCGAGTTTATCTGCGTCATAGGTCACTCGGGTTGTGGCAAATCAACACTGCTGAACATGGTTGCAGGATTTACCAAGCCAACCCATGGAAATGTATTGCTCGGCTCCAAACCCATCACCCAACCAGGTCCAGACCGGATGATGGTTTTCCAGAACTACGCTTTGTTGCCTTGGCTGACTACTTTTGAAAACATTTACTTGGCTCTTAATGCCGTCTTCCCAAATAAAACAAAGGCAGAGAAGTCAGCCATTGCACGCGAACATCTAGCACTGGTGGGACTAACAGAGGCAGCCGACAAAAAGCCGACACAAATATCTGGGGGGATGAAACAACGGGTTGCTATTGCAAGAGCTTTGGCGATTCGTCCACAAGTTTTGATCTTAGATGAACCTTTTGGAGCGTTAGATGCGATTACCAAAGAAGAATTACAGGAAGAATTATTGAAAATTTGGAACGAACGGCGATGCACAGTGTTGATGATTACTCACGACATTGATGAAGCACTATTCCTAGCAGACCGTTTGATAATGATGACTAATGGACCTGCTGCTAAAATCGGTGAAATCTTAAACATTCCTTTCTCTCGTCCCCGCGATCGCGCTCGGATTATGGAAGACCCAGAATACTACAAACTGCGGAACCACGCCCTTGATTTCCTCTTCCACCGCTTTGCTCACGACGAATAGAGGTCTTCAAATTTAGCACTTCTAATGTTAAGCGAAACAGATTGAAGCGAAATATCTCTCAAGAGAGATGTTTCGCTTCACAATGACTCTTGAGCCTCTAGTCTCGTGTCAGGAGTTGTACTGTAATGCGCCAGATAAGTCCAGCAACAATCAACGCTAAACCCACCAGCCAAATTTGCTGTTCTACCCAAAAGGCTAGAAACGCACAGGAAGCCAAGCCCGCCCAACCTATCCATTTAGGATAAAGTCGTTCCTCGGGTGACAATTGCAGTGCTGCAAAGTTCGTAATTGCGTAATAAATTAAAACGTTAAAGGCACTGAACGACCATGTGGTTTTCACGTCTCCAATCAGAACCAAGCCTGCGATCGCAACTCCTACAACCAGCACTGCCAAAACGGGTGTGCTTCCTGACTGATTCAATCTGGCAAACAACCGTGGTAAATCCCGGCGTCTTCCCATTGCCAGTACAACACGGGACAATCCCAAAATCAAGTTCAGTAGCACGCCTAGCATTGCAGTCATCGCCCCGATCGCTACAACCAAACCAGCAGCAGGACCAGCAACATTACGAATCGCTACTTCAAGAGGTGCAGCTTGCGCTTGTTGAGTCACGTTGCCCAACACACCTGCTCCCACTGCCCCAATGCCAACTGCTGCCACTGTAATGTAAAGCAGCATTGTCAGCAGCAGACAGACAATCATCGCTCTAGGAATGGTTTTTCGCGGTTCTTTTGCTTCCTCGCCCATTGTGGCGATCCGACCATAACCCGTGTAAGCCACAAACATTAGGGCTGTAGCATGGAGTACTGATGCGGCATTTCCTGAGAAGAAGGGTGTTAGATTTTCAGCACCGACGGTGACAGCACGCGGCAAACAGACAATGACAAATAAACCCAAAGACAGCAATGTCACCGATACGATGATAATATTGACGAGGTTAGAGCGCCGAATTCCACTTAGGACAATTGCCGTAAAAACGATGACAGCTAAAAGAGCCGTGGGAACGAGCAAGCCACGCCCCATTAAATTGGTTGTGGTCAATAAGTAACTGGCAAAACCTAAGGCAGCAGTGGCAGCAGAAGCTGTTTTAGCTAAAAGAAACATCCAGCCAGCAGTAAAACCAAACCAAGGATTTAAATATTTGTACCCATATTCATATGTTCCACCACTCACGGCATGATTAGCAGCCAGTTGGGCGCTGTTCAGACCGTTGCAGGTAGCGACAAAAGCGGCAAGTGCTACTGCAACAATCACCGCAGGTCCAGCAATTCCAGCCGCAATACCTATGCTCACAAACACGCCAGTGCCAATAATTGACCCTAGCCCCATCATGGTTGCACCCACAACCCCCAACTCTCGTTGCAGTTGGGGTGTTATCGTTTTACCTGACACAAGAAACCTCCTCGTGAGCTTGAGTTTCTTACCACTTGTTTGGACGGGCTAATATTATCGTACATCGATATCGACTTTCTATATATAAAATCGCATAAGTTCTGTATAATATGTTCAAACTAAACCATTATTCCTAGCAAGTTACCGGAGTATTTATGGAGAACGCTAAAAAGGTCAGCGATGAACTCTATACAGCTGGGCAACCAACATCTGGAGATTTGCAACAAGCAGTTCAGGAGGGATTTAAATCTGTCGTTAATTTACGTTCTCCTGATGAAGCGGACTTCCTTTCTGATGAGCAACAACAGGCTGAAGCGGCGGGACTCAATTATGTCAACGTCCCACTGAATCCCAAGAAGGCTGATGATAAATTGACAGCTAAGGTTCTGAAGGAGATTTCGGGCTTACCAACGCCAATTCTGTTACATTGTGGTGCGGGGGCAAGAGCTGATGCACTGGCTTTGATTGCTCTTGCCACCAACGAAGGATTAAGCCGCGAGCAGATTTTGAAAAAAGCAGAGGAACTAGGAATTAACATCAATCAGCCGCACCTCAAGCAGTTTTTGGAAACTCAATGATCTGAGAATAATTCTCCAAACAACTCTCTGACCTTCTGTTTAGCATCTTCTAGAGCCTCTTTTCCCAAAGGCGTTGCTCGGTAAATTCGGCGCGAGTGCTTTCCTGAACGCTCCTCAGTTGAGTGTAGGTATCCCTTGCGTTCCAAGTCATGAAGCATGGGATAGAGAGTTCCTGGGCTAAGCTTATAGCCATGACGAGCTAACTCCTCAATGATGCCCAGACCGAATATCGGTTGGTGAACTGCATGATGAAGAATGTGAAGTCGAATTAGACCTGAGTAGAGTTCTTTGTGGTCCATTAAACTGAATTTTGAATTCTCGTCCCTTGAACGCACCCCATCCAAATCTTGCGATTATGGATGGGGATTCTTATGCTAGG
>NZ_CAWUDP010000103.1:0-32877 GCF_963920835.1 Scytonema sp. PCC 10023 | reverse complement strand
CTCCCCGAGAAGAAAGAAGTAGAATGTCTAGACTTGTCTAGGATTTACGTAGCAGTTAACAGACAGATTAGAAACGAGAGATATCAGTGATGAACTCATCCAAATACTAAACAAGCTATTGCAACCAGGCATTAGCCAACGCTATCAATCAGCAGAGGAAGTTTTCCAGGACTTAGACCGAGAAGCAATTCAAGCAACTACTGAGGATATAGTTTTAGGTCAAGCTGCTGAAGTTGCCCTAAGTCAATCAAAAATGGTTGGTACAGAGGCTTTCACTGCTGCATTGGAGCGGTTAGCAAATGCCGAAGCTTGATGGTTTAGCAACCGTTTTGGATTTTCTGAATGGTTTGCAGCCTAAAATAGCTCCTTGCCTTAGTGGATTGGTGCGTTAGCGGGATTGACACCCTACTTTTTTTCACTCTCCTAATTAACGCGAACTAGGTGAATTGCTGTAGGTTGGTTGCGTTGGTCTTTGGCAGCAACGCTAGGTAGTGCTTTGCTAGAGCCTTCTCTTACAGCTACAATTTTATGCTTGAGACCCCGCGATCGCAGATAGTTAGCTACCGCCTGCACCCGTTGTTCACTAATGGTTTGGTTAATGTTAACATCGCCAAACTTAGAAGTATGACCAATCACCCTGACAGCAACAGTTTTCTCGTTGAATTGTGCAATTTGCTCAGCCAGCTTATTCAGCGTTTGCTTACCCTCATCTGTCAGTTTCGAGGAGTTAGTTGCAAATTTGATTTCTCCTTGTACTTGCAAGTTACCGATACCAGGAGCAGTTTTAATCTTGTCAGCATCGACAGTAGCAGCAAAAGTTTTCTCTGTTTTGCCTTCCAGTTTCTTTGTTAGTTCCAGGTTATCAGCACGCACCAAGTCAGTCAGCTTTTGCGTATTAGTTGTCGCCTTTGCAATGAATTTAGAGGTATACAAATCCTTGGGGTTTTGGGGAACCTGATTCAGTTTGCCTGTCAGCGTCAGCACCGCTGCTGTAGATCGAATTCGCTTATCTAAAGTTCCATCTACGAACCACTTTTGGGCTTCAACGGAGGTAAAAAACTCTATACCCTGCAAAACTGCTGCTGCGTCAGTTGCAGATAGTTTGCCATCCGCAGCAATTTGTGTCTGCAACTGGTTCGGGTTGCGGACACTCACATCTATGTGGCGGTAGTAAACTCCAAGTAATTCTGAAATCTTCTCTGGTTGAGACTGGATAAGACGGTTGGAAGCAACAACCACATCTACAATTGCTTGCGGTGCATCCTTGCTGGATAATATGACCTTGTACCCTTTCTGCCGCGCTTGAGTGACAAAAGGTTCCCAAATAACGGCTACTGCTATATTTTGATTGGGATCTTGCAACAGCTTCCAACCATCAGAAGCATCTTGCACTTTAGTTATTTGGAAGTTTGACAGCTTAAAAGCCTCAAATTTGCTACTTACAATCAGTTCTAACAGGAACTCGCTGGGGGTATCGCCAGCAAAGGTAATTCCTAACTGCTGTCCCTTTTCTTGTGCTTGCAGTACCAACTGATTCAAATCCATCAGCGACTTCAGATTGGGATACTTTTTAGTATTTAAAACAAGTGCATCTGCACCTACAGTCCGGTCAATCAACCCGATAATTTTTCCGTCGGGCTTTTGTTTAAGAAACTGATCTAAAGTCGTTACCAGTAAGTCAGCTTCTCCCTTATTCAAACGCTGAGCTCTTTTAGCCTGATCGAACTCATCTTGATAACGGAGGCTTAACCCAACTTCTTCCACTGCGGTCTGAAACACTGCACTACGGAAAGTACTGTAACCACTGAAGGTGTCTCCCAAAATGGTAAATGAAACTTTCTCGGATTTATTTTCTATTTGATGTTCTACACCTTTAATCAATTTAAAACTAAGTTGAACTGTCAACGTAAAAATAACCCAGCCCACCAGACTAAACGTTATGCCAACACCCAAGAACCATGCAACCGGATTGTCATACTTACTCATACGCAAAAATGTTGAATCTTTAAAAGAATTGCAAAAAAAAACCTAAAAGGTGAGAGAAGGAAAAAAATTACTTTACACAAATGATTTGGCTTGGGACAAAGACACATCTGTACTTAAGGTAATACCGTAAGAATTTAGTTGATAGTCTTAGCATTTCTTAATTCCACAATATAGGCATTCAAAATTCCTATTGCCTACTTTCTCCTAAACTAGTGCACCCACTCAAACTCAAATTCCAATTCCTTAACCATTTTGGCAAAAAAGTAATAATCTAGAAGTTACGCATTTTCAAAAACTTGATTATGTGAATTGGGTGAAATTTTCGGTTTGAACTGTTTTTAACAGTGAACAGTACCAGCCGCAGTTATCAGTTAAATACGAGTGGTCGCGCGTCCCCCACCAAGAGCACAGAAGGCGTTGGTGGCGGGTCTAAATCCCCCACCATACGCCTGACTGACTGATAACTGATAACTGATAACTGATAACTGATTTAAGATGCATTTCTTTGTCTCAATCAGAACTTTCATATTGAAAATACATATAAAAGGTGAGAAAATACTGAGGATTTTGTAAAAAGGCTTAACAAAAACTTGTTAAAGTTGCAGTTTAGTTAATGCACATAATCTTCTCTTTGGACAGTGCGTAAATCCTATAATCGTAATACCAGGGTTGATTTAGCAGGCATTTGCTCTGCGGCTAATATCAATTAAAGAACCAATTAACAAGGCAATTGAAGGCACCCTACCCAAATTAGAGATTATGGGTAGGCATGGTTGCGCCCTAGTGTACTAGACTTTTCAACGTTCCCAAAGTTCTCGGCGTTCTCGGTGCGCCGTCAAGACTTTCGTGAGCTGAATACTCTAGAAAAGTTTCTATTACCAACAGCAGACAATACCACTACCTTGCACCAAGGTAGCAGGCGTTTATATCCGCGTTGTATTGTTAGCAGAAGAAAATTTAGTAAGTGACGTTAATCCGTTCTTTTACTGTTAATGGTTCCAAATTTACCCACTGAGCATTAACAATCAGAACTAGCGTTGTTATATTTTTGCGCTCTTTGTTAACACTCAAAACCATTTAATGTTTGTGAGTAGGCATTACTATCACATCCCAAATATCGGTTGTGTTCACATATTGATTTCGCTTTTCTTTAGCCTTCTTTTTAGTTCGTTGTTTACTCATTGGCTCGACTTTAACCGAACTCAACTATTAAATAATCTAATATTAATATACATGAGAATATGTGTTAAATCAAGAAAAGTTATAATCAATAAACCCAGAAGAAATAATGTAGCTAAGCCTGTGTCCTTTGAAGGAAATACAAAGGACGCATGCCTATACTAGTTTTGCGTTTCCCTACCCAAATAACAACGATTATGGGTAGGAACTGCGCTCAACATTCTTATTCAAAAATAGTTCTAGATAGTTGCACCTAACCAAATTTCTGAGAGTTACCTGCTTTGTTCTTTGCACCCAAAGTAGTAGATTACTGCGACAAGGTTACGTTTTTTTAGGTTTAGTCACGGTTGTGACTTTAGCAGGTAAATCTGGGTTATTGCCAACCTCAAACATCTCCTTCGCCAAAGGTTTAAACCCTCAACTAAGGATTTCGATGCGGAGTAGAGTTTAATTCTTAATAGTACCACACTCAGGACGGCTTGTCTCTCATTGCACAAGAGTTGGGACATTAACTTTCAACCGCTTAAACATAGCCTCCCGCGCCTGCATAGCAAGGGGATCATTTAGCAGCGGTAGAGAAATAGGCTGTTGATACTTCAGTCGCAACGCTGTTTGAATCAACCAGTCAGCGACAAAGGGATTTTTTGGTAACAGAGGACCGTGGGAATAGGTAGCTATGGCATTCTGATAAAATGCTCCTTCTGTCCCATCTTCGCCATTGTTACCCAACCCGTACGCCACACGCCCCAGTGCTTCCACCTTTCCCAGCTTCGTGCGTCCGCCGTGATTTTCAAAACCAATCAAATAAGCTTTACTACCCGTCATCTCTTCCAAGTCCCGCGCCAAACGAGTCGCTGTCACTTCTATGACCAAATTTCCAATACAGCGACGGACATTTTCCCCAGGATGCACAGACACCAAATCTAATATCCCCAAGCCTTCAATACGCTGTCCAAAAGCTGGTTCATAATAGTGTCCCAACAACTGGGGTGAACCACAGGTAAACACTCCTGGAGTTCCATTTTCAATCTTCTCGCGTATTGCTTCTGCTTTCGCACCCTGCAAATCGCGCATAACTATTTCTTGCTGACGATCTTGTGCGCCACCACCAACAATCACATCTACCGAACGAATATCAGTGACTGTAGCACTTTGATCTAAAGGTAATACTTTGACATCGTATCCTCGCCACTGACTACGGCGTTCTATACAGATGACATTACCTCTGTCACCGTAAGTACTCATCAGCTTTGGATACAGCCAGCCAATTGTTAACTTATACTGTTGATCACTCATATCTCTTAACTCGTAACTTCTCACTTATGATTTTTCTTTAGGGACAGGTAGTCACAGGATTGCCACATTGCTCTTCTGGTGCTAACCATCCTTTCAAGTTTTTGTATTCAACAAACGCCCATTGTCCATTCCCGCCCAAAAGCTTCACCTCAGTCGTTGCAGGAATTTTTCCTAACTTGCGGCTTTGGCTACTAGGGCTAGCATAAACAAAAACGCCGCCCTTGCTACCATAGCCGCGAGTGCTAGTCCCTAACAAGGGAGCATAAACCCATCCTTTTTTAGCCGAAAATACAGCTGTTCCTCCTATAGTTTCGGCTTGACTTATTTGTACCCAATCGCCTTGACAAGCGGTAACAGTCGCAATCACACCTTCAGTGTTTGTCGGGATCTTAGCAATGACCTGCTGGTTAGAACCAGGACTAGAACGCACATTCAAACCTTGGGGATCTTTATCAATAATGTATGCATCAAATCGACAAGGTACCTGTTTTGCAGGTGTTCTTTGTGCTAATAAAATAGGTTGGGTCTTTGTAAGCGCATAACAAGTCGGTACTTTTTGAGAAAATTGGCAAGCCGTAAAGCTAGCCAACACCGTAGAGACAAAAGCTATGTGCTTCATGGCACTTTTTCCTCTAATTACAAAATCTTCCGACCTGTCAGGACTTCTCGCACTTCTAGCATGGCTGAATAGGTAGGAAGAATGTGTAATGTTTCGTTTTCTGGTGTGTGTTCCAGCGCAGTTGCAATTGCTTGCCGCAAATCTTCTTCGACAATTAAATTAAAATGACTATCAGGAGTCTTTTCGCTGTAGCGTAGACGCAGCGCCATGTCATAGAGGCGATCGCCACTCACAACTAAAGTCCCTCCCCGTTCCACCAATTTCTCTGTATCTACATCCCAAATCCACGATACATCAGTCCCATCGGGTGTCCGGTCATTCAATACAAGCAGTGTCGTTTTATCATGACTTTGAGTTACGACACGAATTGTTTCATTCGTTCCTACCGGATTTTTTGACAACAAAATTCGTACCCGTTTGCCATTAATTTCTAAGTCTTCAGCACGACCAAATGCAGCTTGGAAATTGTTAATCGTATCCAGGATAGTTGCTTCATCAACTCCTAACTCACGAGCAGCAGTAGCGGCTGCCAAAGTATTATATTTGTTGTATAAACCTACAAGAATTTGGGGAAATTCGCTGCTATCAAGCACAGGTTGACTTCTACTAAAGCCGCATTTAGGACATTGGAAATCTCCTAAATGAGACAAGTAAACACCTTTGTAATCTAAAGAGTGTCCGCAATTGGGACAAAATATTGAATCAACGGCGTGAGGAATTTCATCTAGATAATTTTCTGGCTCATTTAAGCCAAAGAATAATACCCGTTGGGGTAACTGCTGACCAAGATAAGATAAAGTTGGATCATCAGCATTAGGAATAACAACTGTTTCTGGTGGAAGCGTAGAAATGATTTTTGTCCAGCGCTTGCTAATTGTGTCAACTTCCCCATACCTATCGAGTTGATCCCGGAACAGGTTTAAGCACAGAATAATCCGAGGCTGAATCGGTGTCAAAATTTTCGGTAGGATATTTTCATCGACCTCTAAAATAGCGTAATCAACATCTAAATTACCTATTAAGTTGGTACTTGACAACAGTGCTGTCATCAAACCGTTTTCTAAATTCGCGCCTGTAGAGTTGTGAGCAACGCGATACCCTTTGCGTTCTAGAATCGTGACAAGAAGTAGCGATGTGGTCGTTTTGCCATTGGTACCAGCAATCAAAATCACCCCGTTCTTCACCTGCTGAGTTAATAACTGCAACAGTCGGGGTTCAATGCGACGCGCCAGAGAACCTGGTAAAACACTAGCTGCACCCAAGCGCAGCGATCGCACTCCGAAAGTGACGCTTTTTGCCACTGACACAGCAAAAGCCAATCGTATCCTGTCTATCAGTTGAATTTTGTTTCCCACATCAGTACCCTAGTATGCTTGAGTGTTACTACTTTGTAACTCTAAGTTTCAAATTTAATCATGTATTTTCGCGAATCGTTGCCAAAATAGCCAGTCCAACAGATGACAGATAATAGAGTACAGGTGACATTTTAGTTAACTCATTATTGGTTGTCCCCTTATTTCCACCCCAGTTTGCTAAATTCAGCACAAACTTAGAAAAAAAAAGACGTGAGAAGGTTCGTTTTGATGAATTGCATAAAGTGGCGCTTTTTACAGAATCTCATTCCAAACTGGCGGCGATTGTTATCCATATTCCTGCTGCTTAGTTGCTTGTCATTTCTAGATATGCAATCAGCTGTTGCTGGTATAAATGATGATAGATATGACGGCAATCTTTTTGTGGTTTATGCGGGTAATGGTTCACTAGTTCCTCCCAAAGCAACGCTAGCAAAGGCTTTAGCGGAGCATAGACCCACCTTTTTGGCTTTCTATGTAGATGACAGCAGCGATAGTAAGAAATATGCTATTGTCATTTCAACAGTACAAGAATTTTACGGTCGGGCAGCAGAAATTATACCTGTTAATGTGGATACTATCCCTGCCAAACAAACCTATAGCACCACGGAACCCGGTTATTACTACTCTGGGGCTGTTCCCCAAGTTGTCGTGTTTAATCAGTCAGGTGAGGTTGTTTTGAATAAAAAAGGTCAAGTCCCCTATGAGGAAATAGACGACAGGTTTCGAGAAGTGTTTAATTTGCTACCTCGTACCGAATCCGTGCAATTGAAGCGGCGAGCGTTCAATGAGTTTAGTAGTGAGTTAGCTAAGTAACTAGTCGGGCAGACAAAATTTGTCTGCCCTGTTATTTCGTCTTATTAGATACCACAAAGCAATGAATTCTGAAGGATAATTTGTACGAACAATATTTAAAAATTATTGAGAACTGAGGACCTAGGAAGTCAGGAATAAGTAACTCAATAAATAATGACTATTGACCCTTCGGGTATCTCCTCCCCAGAGGCTGCGCCAACGCCCTTCGGGTATCTCCTTCCCAGACGCTGCGCGTATCCCTCACGGGACGCTTTGCGCTTACGCCAGTTAAGGGGGCGCGGGAAACCCGCCGATGACTGACTGGACTCACCAGTCGCCTAGGTCGGGAAAGCCGTCATTCGCGCTGGCTCACTAATGACGAGTAGAGTGTGCTCTGATGTCAAAGGTTTACACTACCGAGCAACTAATCCAAATTCTGCGGTCTGAACGCCAAGCTTGTCTTACAGGAAAACGCCTGAAGTTAGCAGTCACTGTCTCTGGCAATCCTGTGATAGACCAGTTTATCAGAACCGATGGGCTACAAAAGTTCACGGCATACCAAGATTTTAAAGCGACCATTCACGAATACCAAAGGGAACATCAAGTTTCAGGTATTGTCTGGCGTGAAGTTGCTGTTAAAGGTAAAACTTTGCGCTATCCAGAAGTAGATGCTCAGTTAATTGCTTTATCAAGTGACATAGAAACATTAAAAGCGGCGAAAAATGACATATTGGAATTTTGGAATGAAGTCACTGTGGGTATGGACTTGTACTTAAGTTGTAATCATGGTAAAACGTATCAACAAATTATAAAAGCTGATGTAGATAGAATTGCTCACAGAACAGAATGGACAAGTTTATGGAAGTGGGAAAATACTAACTTTTTGGAAATAATATTACACTTAGGATGGGGGCAACCAGAGGAAGCCTGTTATAAAAGAGGCTTTCCAATCTCAGGCAGTGAGTCGATTCATGCCGTCAATCCAGGTCATCGTCCTATTGGTTAAGTGAAAAGTCGGGTGGACAATGCTCACGTATTCTGGTATAACCAACCGACTTAAGGGCTTAGTATTCTTTGGAATATTACTAAAAACTATTAAAAAATCTGTTCAGACAAGAGTGCCTAATTCTAGTATTATATAGCAACGACGGGATTTGCACCCGCATCTCCTGGTGTATACCCAGGAATTCTCCTGCTTGAACTACGTTGCTGTTGGCAGTGAACCGAATCAAACGGTTATCATTCGTGTTGGCAGACACGTGCTTTGCCATTAAGCTACACCGCCACAAGAAAGAACTTTGTATTGGTTAATAGTAAATAATATATTGATAAATCTACCTTTTGGTCATCAGCTATTAGTTATAGTTACGATTACCTAGCCCGTCCTACGATCACGCGTAGTGTGTCCATAACCGCAAAGTGTGCGCCTAGCGCTTATACGAAGTATGCCCGCAGGGCTTAGGATATACGGCTTACAAGACGGGAAACCGGACGCCAGTCCTTATAACCAAGGGAACCTCCCCAACCCTAGAGGAGAATCCGATCCGGCACTCAGTTATATACTGTACCATTAGGCATTGTCACTCTCCGGAGAATTGCGGCAGTTAGGTCAGCTCCTAAGATATTTGCTCCTAAGAGGTTGGCATACCTAAGATCCGCTCTGCTCAAGTCAGTTCCTAAGAGATTAGCATTCCTCAGATTAGCATTCCATAGGTTTGCTCCGCTTAAGTCAGCCCCAATCAGGTTCGCCTCGCTCAGATTGGCGTTTCTGAGATTAGCACCACTTAAGTTAATTCCACTCAGATTAAATCCACTAAGGTTATATTCGCTGAGATCAGAGTTTTTCAGATTCACTCCCGTTAAGTCAGTTCCTGTTAAGTCAGCATCTAGTAAGTTTGCCTGAATGAGATTAGCTTTGCTGAGTTTTGACCCGTTGAGTTTTGCTCTGTATAAGTTTGCTCCACTCAAGTTGGCTGCTGTGAGATTCGCACCCTTGAGATTTGCGCCGTGTAAATCTGCTCGGCTCAAGTTCAACTGGCTAAGGTTAAGTCCACTCAGGTTTGCTCTATCAAGATTAGACCCTTTGAGGTTAACACCAGTTAAATCAGCTTCGCTAAAGTCTACTTGTTGCAGGTTGGCTTTGATTAAGTGAGATTTGCTGAGACTCGCTTTCCTAAAGTTGGCTCTACTAAGGTTGGCTTTGCAAAAATTCACCTTTTGCAACTGAGTTTCACTGAAATCAAATTCACTCAAGTCAGTCCTGCTGAGGTTTACTCCATCAAGGTTAGCTCCTTGGAGAACAACTCCAGTCAAGATAGCGCCATTGAGATTTGCGCCAGATAAATTTGCATCACTTAAGTTGGCATGAGTGAGATTTGCTTTGTAAAGTTTAGCCTGACTCAGATCCACTCCTCTCAAGTCTGCCCAACTGAGATTCACCTCTCTGAAGTTCACTTTTGTGAGGTGTGCGCCGCTCAGGTTTACCTTGCTTAGGTTGAGATATATCCTCTCGGGATATACACTCCTCGTCCTAAACTCGTTCCAAGTCGCTACACCTTGAGCCAGTATGGAAAGGAGTTCAGACTGAGAAACAAAATTCGGTTTTTCTGACATTGCGTTCTATGAAGAGGAGCGGGCAAGGGAAAATAGGGAATCGCTAACAGCTTAAGAGCCTTACGGTTTCTCCAAAGGGAAATGCTTCTAAGTCCAACCCACCGGGAGTCACTACCCACAAAACAGGAAAAGCAGGACGTTGTTCGGGAAAAGTCCCGTATCCATCGGTGAGGTAAACACAGACACGACTACTATGCCAGTCAGCTTGCTCGCTAACTGTTTCAAAAAAGGGGACAAAAGATGTCCCGCCACCACCCATTGGTTTGGGGAGTTGGCTGTTTATTGCCAGGTTGTAGGGTCCGTAGACATCTGCTGCTGCATAATAAAGTTGACATTTTAAGTGCGGGTAAGCATCGATAATTCCTGTGACTTCGCTAAGGAAAAGTCGTAGTTCATGGTCGCCTACAGAACCACTCGTATCCACAGCCACGAATACCTGCACCGTCTCACCTTCAAGCGCTTCTAGGTAAAGCCGTTGACCAATAAAGCGGCGGTCAAAGCCTGTGAAATCTGTTGGTGTTTGCACTAAGTAACGCCATAGGTAAGAACGCCAGTTGAGCTGCGCTTCGCTTAAGGCTCCCAGTTCTCGTTGCCATCCTGCTGGTATGCTACCCTGGCTGTTGCTAGACCGCGCTACGGCGATCGCCTGTTGCATAGCGTTACGCCAGTGAGCTTCCAAAGCTGCTTGTTTTGCCTGGTCTAGAATACCACCACATTTATTAGATGCAGAAGTTCCATATAATGGCTCATATAATAAGTCTGTTTCACAGTTCAGACAACGCCTATTCTGTTTCAGCAGTAATTCATAAATCTCCTCGACGCTCAAATTCTCTAGCTTTGGGTCACGTAAAGCACCCGCAGGTAGTTCAAAACCATCTTGTTGGGCAATCATGCCATTGACAACAATATCTGCGGCAATGTTCCACTGCATTTGTTCCCTAGCACCACGACGAGGGATATGAAGCAGAGCAGCGTGCAAGACTTCGTGTAACAATAAACCATCGACTTGGGATGATGGAAGAGATGCGACAAAATCGGGATTGATAAATATGTCCTCTCCATCGGTAGCTGCGGTAGCAATTTTTTCAGTCGAAATGACGCGAGCAAACAGCGCCAAAGTTGCCAAAAAAGGTGACTTCATTCGCACTCGCAGCATAGAGGCACTGATAATCTTATTTGTTTCTGTTGCTAACTTCATCTTTCTATCCCTAATTTTAAGAGTTTTTTCTCACTCTTGACGGAATTCCTCCAACAATTGGGGAAAATAATTTCAACTCATCTATAGCAGTTTTCTCTGAAACGTAGACGCGCTCTTCGGCGTACAAGACGCCAAGGGATGAAAGAAGAACCGAAAAGTATAGTCTTACAACTCTTTAACGGATGACTGAATTATTATATTGATTCTGATGCTGAATAAAATTTTGTAGCAGATTTAGCGTTCACTTTATCTATGTATGCATAAAACCTTTGATTATGTAGAAATATGAGCAGAGAATTCAGTAACTCTTTTCGAGTCATTGCTGCAAAATTTTGTGTTGTCATCATACTCTCCAAAAATCATAACAATTTATCAAGATGACTTTCTTGTTTTTAGGCAAGAAAAATACTTGCCTAGTTGTTTTCATCTACAACTAATGATATAAATCGAAAATTCCATTTTTCTTGCTCAGTAACTGAAAATGAAACAAGTTAATTGCTACAGTGTGGGATAAATAGTGAAATCAGTGACCAGTGAACAGCAGCAAAGGCATATAGTGGGCTACTTAAACGAGCCTTATAAAACTGATAACTGATAACTGTTAATTATTTCAGACAGTTTTCACACTGGCACAAATCTACTCAAACAAGATATTCTACCTGCTATTAACAGCATTCTAAATTCTACAAACCCATTAACTCTTGAAAGTCCTTAATAAACTTTTGAAGATTCTCGTCTTTTTGTACCAATTGTGCCAAAGCACCGATTTGTTTTTTACTTCGCATAGTGCGAAACAAGTCTGTAGCAAATAACTGTACCCATTCCATTGCTGCTACTTGAGAAATCCAAGTAAAGGCATTGTAAGCTTGGTTAGCATCTGCCGCTCGTATTGCTAAACCAATAGTTGTGGCATAGCGCACAGAAGGTTCAGACGGAAATTTGATCGCATCACCTCTGCCTGTAAAAATCTGAGTTAAATTAGGCAGGTTGTCATAAAGTTTGATGTAAGCATTAAACTCAGCAGCTGTTGCTATTCCCACAGCAGGAGCAATATCTAGTCCAACTGTATGTAGCTGACTTGCCATCTCCCATGAGCGAGGAGAAGGCCAAGCAGGCTGCTGCGGATCAAGTTTGTGTAGTAGGGTAGTACGGAAAGAGAGAAAAGCAATAACTTGCTCGTGAATTTTCGCAGAAAGAGCATAAGATTTGAAACTTTGAAAGTCCGGCTCAACATGCAAATGTAAAAAGCGATTCGCAAGTGGAGAAGGCATATCAAATACAGCCGCTCGGTCTTCTTTACGGTTGCCTGCTGCCCAAACAAACCAACCTTGTGGTAGGATGTAAGATCCAACACGGCGGTCAAGAATGAGCTGTTGAGCTACACCCTGCATTGCTGGAGGAGCCATATTTAGTTCATCTAAAAACAAAATCCCTCTGCCAGAACTAGGCAGAAATTCCGGTGGATACCACTTAGAGACACCGTCCTCAGGCACTGGCAAACCCCTTAAGTCAGTGGGAGCCAGTTGGGAGAGACGCACGTCTATAAAGTCAATTTGATGTTTGCGAGCCAGTTGCGCGACGATGCTGGATTTACCAATACCAGGAGGTCCCCAAATCATTGTGCTGAGAAGCAAGTTCTGGCTCAACAGATTGTTAAGGTAGGCTTTGAGGTCTGCTGGTGTCATGCGATTTTGGATTTTGGATGAATGAAACCAAGCTGGCAGGACTTTTGACCCTACCAAGGTGTAATTTGACACTTAAATCATTAGAAATTTTTCTCCTAATTTCAACAATACTTTTGTCGCGTATTGGCGTTAGCCGTGACATTACACATGGTAATATCATCGCTGCTACTTACAAGAACTTGGCAGCAGTTCTGGAGGAGCGCTTGATTGCTGGCAACTGATTGAGCTAAGTCTATGCTATGTGCAACAACTTCTTACAGGCGAATTCCACCAATTTTTTCTTCCACTGCCTCTTATTCAAGGATAAGAACATGGCTGAGGCTGAGTGGTGATAGTTGACTCTTACGATGCTGTCTCACTCAAGTTAAACAGCTTTTTTAGTATATAACGCACCCATTACAAATTTAACATAGTCATTCTATTTGACTATGCTAAACTCAACTATTCATAATGTAAGTATAAAGACACAAACCAGTTTCATAGAGAAATTGGATTTTTAGAGTTTAAACTTGACATGAAATCTATTCAAAGCCTGTACTCTTCTGAATGACCGCCCTTGCACGCCTGGGCTTTTCACTCTAAGTAAATAGCTCAAGTCCATCAAAATAGACTGATTTCTTCGTGTATTAAAGCGTTTATTCCTCTTTCAAGGACTTGAGCTATTTGCTATTGATTGAAATCACTGGCGCTCAGGAACAACAAATGATAATCATGCCAGATATAGCAATCTTATTTGATTTGTGAGAATTGAAAGCCACAGAACCCCGACTTCGTAAAAGTTGTCGGGGTTCTTGTTTCTCACGTAAGCGCAGAGTGTGCCGCAGGCATACGCGTAGCGTGCCCGTAGGGCTTATGATTTATGATTGCTATATCAGTTGACTACATCTCACCGTTAAACTGCTGTGAATGGTTGCATTTGACACAGTAACAAAGCAAACCATTGATTTGAATCAGTCCACACTCTTTGTGGTACTAAACCCTTTGCTTTTAACTCCTGCTGGATAACATTGAGGTCAAATTTGCGCGAAATTTCAGTGAGGATAGTTTCGCCTAAGCTTAAATGAACACTCAGGTTCAGGGCCTGTAATTGAACGGTTTGCGATCGCAAACTCCTAAGATGCATCTCAATTTGGTTTTCCGTTTCGTTGTAAAACGCCCAATGTTCAAATTGTGTGGTGTCAAAATTGCCCTCAAACCGCTGATTTAAATGCTGCAACATATTGAGATTAAACGCCGCAGTCACTCCTTGGCTGTCATTATAGGCAGCTTCTAACAAATCTTTTGGCTTTTGCAAGTCTACCCCCAATAAGAAAAACTCTCCCACTTGCAGGGCATCTGTAATTTGAGAGAAAAATACATTACACTCTTGCGGATTCAAATTACCCAAACTACTTCCGATAAAACAAATCATCCTAGTAGGTAATGAAGTAGGTTCAAGTTGTGTCAGTGCCATTTCGTAAGTTCCCGCCAGAGCTTGAACTTGTAATGTGGGATAATCTCCTAGTAGCGCAAGAGCGCTGCTTTCCAACATACCTGCACTGACATCAATTGGTACATAGCGCAGAAAGTAGCCAAATTGATGATAAGCATCTAGTAAAATGCGTGTTTTGGTAGAGCTACCGCTGCCAAGTTCCACGAGTTCGCAAGAACCTGTGATTTGAGCAATTTCCGGGGCGTACTGTTGCAAAATTGACGTTTCCGTTCGCGTCAAGTAATATTCTGGTAACTCACAGATTTGCTCAAATAGCTCAGAACCCAGGTTGTCGTAGAAGTAACGCGGGGGTAACGACTTGGGTTTTTGAGTTAATCCCTTAACGACATCACTTCCAGCACTAGAAGAAAGAACCTTAGTTGGTTCCAACAAACGCTTAATTTTTAAGCGCGTTTCCACAGTATTTTGAGAACTTACCTTGTTGCTGGCAGCTTTAGATATTGACATTCAACCTCCATTTGCTTGGTGTGATAGGTTGCTTTTGGGTGCAAACCTCCAACCTGAGCCAGTGAAACACATAGCCATAACTGATAACATCACGCCTGAGCAAGATTAATTAGGCGTAACTGTTATCTTTTGGGATTTTTGCATAAAATTGACAGGGATTGGGTTTGTAGTAGGGTTTACAGCAAATTTCACGCTTTTAGGCTGTGCCAAGAAACCTAACCCCCAACCCCTTCCCTACAAGGGAAGGGGAGTAAGCTTCTCTTCTTATAGGAGAGAGGTCAGGATTGTGGTCGATTTACCTAAAAAATGCTGTAACTACTACTACAAACCCAATCCCTAATCAGCAGCACAGCGAAAACCTGCCAAAATTTGGCGTATGCAGGGATGATACCAGTTGCGAAAACTACAACGCAGCGCCCAAGGACGAGTTGCCCAACTACCACCTTTTAAAACACGGTGCTGTTGGTCAAAATAAACTTGCGAATATCCTATGTAAGGATAACTTTGGAAACCTGGGTAACTATCAAACCAGGAACCCGTCCACTCCCAGACATTTCCCAAAGCATCATACAAACCATAAAAGCTTTGCCCTATAGAAAAGGCATCTACAGGCGTTGTTTTTCCTATGAAATTATCATGGTTACAATGCTTAAGCGTTGGTTCTTCATTTCCCCAAGGATAAATACGACGACAATTAGCTTGTGCATCCCAACTAGCTGCTTTTTCCCATTCGGCTTCTGTGGGTAAGCGCTTACCTACAAACCGTGAGTAGGCTTGAGCTTCGTACCAACTAACACCACAGACTGGATGATGATCCCACATGGGATTTTCGCACCAGTAGAGCGGTTGTGTGACCTGCTCAGTTTGCAACCATTCCCAACCGGCTTTAGACCACCAACGAGGATTTTGATACCCTCCCGCTGCCATAAATACTCGATATTGCGCGCAAGTAACAGGGTAACGGTCAATCCTGTAAGTCTCTAAATAGACTCTGTGTACCGGTTGTTCGTTATCCAAAGCATCAACTGAATCATCACCCATCTCAAATTCGCCTGCTGGAATTTGGATCATCTCGCTCAGATCATGGGGAGGTGGACAGACAAGGGAGAAGATTTCTTCTTGTCTCCTTGTCTGTTTGTCCCCTTGTCCTCTGTGCTGCTTACTCAATTCCAAAACAAAAGAAATAATCTCGCTGTGTTGACTTTCGTGCTGAAGAATAAAGCGCCAAAGACGCTCTTGTTGCTCTACATCCGCTACTTCCAGGTAATGCAAAACTTTTTCTCTAACTGTGTCTAGGTAATAACGGATTTCCTCTAGATTTGGCAACTTGACGCGCTCTTTTTTGGGTAAACCATCCGCTGCAAAGAGCTTGCGGTATCGCGGGAACAAGCACGGTAAACCTGCGCTGCGTTCTAGCAACCATAGAGACTCGGTGTAAGCAATATGCCCCAAATGCCATCCAATGGGGCTAAAGTCGGGATGAGCTTGAGAGCAAAAAGTAGCTTCGTCAATCCCCTCAAATAACGCCAGAGTTTTGGCACGACATTGGGAAAAAGCAGGAAAAAATGTTTCTTTTAAACTAGATTTGTGCAATTTGGATATCACAGTCTTCTCCAACACTGATGATGCTATTTTCAGAGCAAGGAATCCAATTTCCAGTAGAGAGCGGTTCCGATGCAATGATTACGGACTTGGGGAAAGTGGGATGATCAGCTGTCCAGTACAGAGAGGGAGCAGGTGATTTTGTGCTAAAGCGAGAAGCAATAAGGCGATGTCCATCACTGATGATGACATTAGCGAAGACATCGGTTTGATAACTTTGCGCTAATTCTTGAAGCTTAAGCAATGTTATTTGTAAAACCTGCTCTAAACTTTTATCAGGGTTAGCTTGCCGTTGGCTTAGCAGCAAAGCAAAAATATGTTCTGAATCTGTCGTTCCCTTTATCCACTGGTAAATTTCATCGCTTAACTGGCTGCGTATTGGTCTGTATAGTGTCTGCCGAAACTTATCGATTCTACCATTATGAGTAAATAGCAGACGTTGGTACTCAAAAGGCTGACAGTTACTAAAATCGAGTGCTTGACCTGCTGTTGCGCTGCGAACATAAGCAAGCATACACCTTGACTCAATGTAGCGGCTGAGGTTTGGCAGGTTAATGTCATTCCAAATAGGCAGTGTACTTTTGTAGGTAAATGGTTCGATATCCTTTTGAAGATGATACCAACCAACACCGAAGCCATCAGCATTCACCACTCCAGAGAGCATTTCGCGGGGTTGATAGCTTTGAACGACAAGCGAGTGTTCAGGCTTGTACAGGAGAGGCTCTAGAGAAACAGGTGAACCGAGGTAGGCAAGTAATCGGCACATAAAGGTTTTTGCGCTCCATGCTGTAGAGATTAAGCTTTGAAGATGAGAATTTCCTAAATAGGGGATGAATTTTTGGTATGATAATACACTGCCTCCTTATAGTGCAAAAATTTTAGTGCAAAAATTTTACCTATCAAAACTAGCGTGGGAAGATTTCATCCCCCTATTTTTAATAGGGGGATGAAATCCGACGCAACAGGTTTTAAAGAGTTGTTTCTTATACCCAGAACGTGGTAGCATAAAGGGACACTGCACAGGATGAAAAACTCCAAAAACAAAGGTGTTAGTGAACTGAACCATTGACAAGTGAAGATATAATTTTGTAAGAAGTACATGAATTGTCGCTGTTGACACGTAAAATCTTCACAGTTGATTACCTAAAAGTAGCCGCACAGCCAAGAAATTGGTCGAGGCGGGTAGGGCTGTTTGAGCCAGCCAACATGTTTTACAAAAAACATGAGACAAAGTTGCAAAGTGGTCTTTCAGAGCGCGTAGCAACAACAGTCTAGAATCCTCTAGTTTCCAATCAGGGGAAAGTTCAACAATACTTTACATATATAGCAGTCCTAAATCATTGGTAAAATTCTTTCTTCTTTATTTACTTCGCGTCCTTTGCGCCTATGTCCAGAGGACACGCTGCGCGAACGCGGTTCGTTAAAAAGTAATTTTCACAAATCAGATAGGATTGCTATAGTTAAATGATTTTAGCGTCATACTTTTGTGTAGTGGTGGTAGAGGTGGCTAACCAATTCAAAATTCGCAAGGAAGAGAAATTCAAAATGGAAAACAGCAATTATGACAAGCATCTTGGCTGCCAAATATATGCAAATCAAATGTGGGTAAGTTAGTAGTTGGTAGTACTTTTTGACAACTCACTAATAACTAATAAGTCTTAAGAATGAAAATTCCCAAATCTATCAAGAAAATTATTCTTTAATAATAATATGATGTCCGGCAAATTAGCCATAATAAAGCTTCTATGTAGTAAGGACTTCAGTCCTTGTTTCCGTGGAAGAGGACTAAAGTCCTTACTACACATTTAGTAAGATTATTTAATCGGACATGATATAAAATATTTGGATTCTAAGAGTACCTCTTAGGAGTTACGCACTGTACAAATTCACCATAATGTGTATCACTAAAATTGCTCGTTTCAGCCGGTTTTACACAGTCCTAATTTGCTCGCAAATTTGCTGTGTTGGACGCTGAAAATAGCGAACTCGGGCTAAAATACCCAAATTAGGTTTAGTACATATGTACGATGCGTAAGTCCTACCTCTAAGAAAATTCAGGAATTAACCTGAAACCCCGACTGAGCGCCGAAGGCAAGTCGGGATAATTCACACATAACTCATTCGCCACCTAACGCCAACAATTGCAGCGCTGCAAATTTTTCAGACTTGTTCTCTACTTTGTGCCGCCACTGGCTCTGGTAAATAAAGCCGTTCTTCGCTAGCATCATATTCAAACAGTTCTGTGTAGCGTCCCCAATCAACTGCTGTAGCAAATTGTCGCTCGGCTTCTGCATGCGGAAAATGTTCGTCTAGTAAATCTAGAAAGAAATCTGCTCGCATTGATCCATTTTGTTTTTCTCGCAGCGTCTGTAGCATACTGACCAACATGGGCACACGTTGCAGTACTTGCTGCCGGAACAGGTCTTTACTTCGCAGAATGGTTGTGGTAGCAAAGTCGCGCCCAATTTCAGTAAGCTTAACATCTCCTTGTGTGACTTCTGCAAAGCCAAGCATCACAGCAGCATCAAGAATCGGCAGGAGATCATCCACTTCTAGTTGAATTCGTTCTGCCAACCGGGGAATATCCTCTTTACCTTCTGGTTTCTCCACAATCAGTTCTAGTAGACCACTTATACCACCAACTCGTACATGCGGCAGCGACTGGGCATAAGGCGATTTGGATGCTTGTACAGGTGTGGGGGCTGCGACAGCCACTTCGCCAGTGACTTCGGCTTCTGGGTTGGTCATGACTGTGTAGATATAGTCTACCAAGGCTTTGAAGCGGGCGTTCGTGCGATCGTGGGGGCGCGGCAAATCAATAACGACTTCACCACGAACGCGCCCTGGATTCGATCCCAGAATAATCACTCGATCTGCGAGAAACACGGCTTCTTCAATGTTATGGGTGACAATCAAAATGCTTTTGGACGGAAAGGTTCCAGCATTCCACAAGTCGTCGATTTCACCCCGTAGGTTCTCAGATGTGAGAACATCCAGCGCACTGAATGGCTCATCCATAAACAGCACTTGCGGTTCCAGAACAAATGCCCGTGCAAAGCCAACCCGTTGCCTCATACCACCGGATAACTCCTTGGGATAGGCACTTTCAAAACCATCCAAGCCCACCAAGTCAATTGCCTTGAGTGCCCGTTGTCGTCGCTGATCCCGCCTCACGCCTTGCGCCTCGAGTCCCAACTCGACGTTTTCTTGTACTGTCAGCCAAGGTAGCAGTGCAAAGCTCTGAAAGACCATTGCAACATCTTGGTTCGCTCCTTGCAAACGTTTCCCATTGCTGATCACCCGCCCTTCACTTGGTGGAATCAAGCCTGCCATGATCCGCAATAAGGTGCTTTTCCCACTACCACTACGTCCCAGCAAAGCCACCACTTCACCTGCACGAACCATTACATTGATGTTGCGCAGAACTCTAAACTCTCCTTTGCCTTCTGGCAGTGGGAAACTTTTATTAACCTGTTCGACGGCAATCAGTACTTCATTAGTTACCCGCGTAGTCGTTGTCATGGTTGATGCTCCCCTTATAGATGATATTTTGTTTCTGCAAGTTGATACAGTTGTCGCCACAAGACTCGGTTTAGCCCAACTACATACAGGCTCATCATGCCAATTCCCAAGGTGATGCGGGGCCAGTCGCCTACTTCTGTCGCCTTAGCAATGTAAGCCCCCAACCCGGTTGCAGTGAGGGTGGTTTGCCCCCAAGCGACAACCTCAGCAATTATGCTAGCGTTCCACGCTCCACCAGTAGCAGTAATGCCGCCTGTGACCCAAGCAGAGAAAATACCAGGGATGATTAACTTGCGCCACAACCGCCAACCACGCAGACCAATATCTGCTGCCATCTCGCGCAGATCAGTTGGAATGCTCATTGCTCCGGAAATGGAGTTAAACAGGATGTACCATTGGGCACCAAGAGACATCAAGAAGATGCTACCCCAATTGATGCTGATGTGGGAACGAATGAAGAAGAGAGTCGCGAAGGGAAAAATAAAGTTTGCTGGAAACGATGCGAGAAATTGCACCACAGGCTGCAACAGGCGTGATAGTCGAGGATTGAACCCGATCGCCACACCAATCGGTGTCCAAATCAGCGTTGCGACCACCAGCAGCACGACTACGCGCCCCAAGGTGACTAACCCTAGCACAAAAGTCTTGAACACCTCACCCAGTCCCACTGTGATGAGAATAAAGTGCAACCCAGTCACCACGAGTGCGCCAATCACGACTAACAAAGCGAGGTTGTAGAGGCGATCGCCTACTACCTGCTGATTCTTACCTACAGGAAGCGGTGGACGCTGTGGGGTAAGTGATGACAGCAGGCTGTTAATAGTTTCTCCTACTGGAGTCAGCGCCCGCCGAATCAAACGCGGAAGTCGAGCTGCTTTGAACAAATCGAACAGCCAGGAATTGGGAGCCTCTGCTGCCGAACTCTGTTCTAGCCGGAACTTATCCGACCAAGCTATGAGTGGTCGCCAAAACAGTTGGTCTACCAGTAAAATGACCACAGCGATGGTTAGAAATGCCCAACCCAAAGCAGGCAAGTTTTGAGCGGCGATCGCTGCTGCCACGTAGGAACCAATCCCTGGTAAAGTGTACTTCTGGTTCAACACACTAATCGCTTCACTGGCAGCAACAAAGAACCAACCGCCCCCAAAACTCATCATTGCGTTCCAGATCAGCCCAATCATCGCTGTTGGTACCTCCAGCTTGGTGAAGCGTTGCCAGAGTGAAAGCCGATAAAGCCTTGCTGCCTCGTCGAGTTCGGTTGGCACCATTTTGAGCGACTGGTAGAACGAAAAAGTCATGTTCCAGACTTGACTTGTGAAAATGGCAAAAATCGAGGCAGCCTCTAATCCCAGCAGGCTACCAGGAAATAAGGCAATAAAGCCTGTCACCGTAATTGACAAAAAGCCCAGAACCGGAACTGACTGTAAGATATCGAGCAGTGGGATTAAGACTCGTTCGGCACGGCGGCTTTTGGCAGCAACGTAGCCATAAATTAAAGTAAATAGTGTTGACCAAAACAGCGCGATAAACATCCGCAGCGTTGAGCTTGCAGCATAGTACGGCAGATGACGCGGGTTTAAGCTCACACCAGGCACGACATCCGGCGGCACAAAACTGACGAGAGTTCCCGCACCCACACGCGCAATCAGCCCTATTAAAACCAATGTGCCAAGAATCAGAGCAATATCAGCGAGACCGAAAGGGAAGCGTCGCAGTGCTTCTGGGGATGGAAAAGTCCGCTTCAGCATACGTTATGGAAGTTTTCCCCAAATGGTAGACAGTCTCATTTTAAACATCAAAGTTATAAATTCTGTCTACTTTCTTATCCTCATAACCAAGCTATTTTGACAAGGGGGACTTGGGAGACTTGGAGGACAGGGTTAACATAGCCGTTCTTTGTGTTAAGTGCAATACATCAAGAAATAATAACCACAGATGCACACAGATGGACACAGATAAATAATTACTTCATCCAAACGAGAAGCGCTATATCAAGTCAGGTTGATTACTTATAATTCTTGGTTTACCTCACCCCAACCCCTTCGCTTAATTCAAAGTTCAAAATGTATCACAATTTGCAACCTTGCTTTGCCACATGAGTTTTGATTAATTTGTGTATCATCAAAATCCTGTAGAGACGTTGCCCTTCGGGTATCTCCTGAGCCCTTCGGGCACGGCTTGAGGCCGAACGGAGACGCTGCGCGTTGGCGGAGCCTGCGCTTTGCGCTTACGCCAGTCGCCTGCGGAGGGAAACCCTCCCGCAGCGCTGGACTCACATGCAACGTCTCTACAACCCGGCTCCTAAATTTTGATTCCTGACTCCTGAGTTGTGCTATAATCGCCTAACTTGACTCATTAGGATGAACTGATAACTCAGCGCTTACTGCTGTCAATTTCTCTCGTAGTTCTGTCCAGTGAACACCCGTGAGACTAGGTAAGACAACGTGAGCTGCTCCCACTCGTTCAGTAGGACCAAGTCCCACAGCCCACATTCCAGCCGCAAGCGCCGCCTCAATACCTGATGCTGCATCTTCGACAACGACACATTGCTCAGGTTCGAGTCCTAACTGTTCGGCTGCGTAGAGAAATAAGTCGGGTGCAGGCTTGGATTGCGTCACGCTATAACCGTCGGCGATCACATCAAAGTAATCAGCAATTCCCAGTTTCTCTATCACTGTACGAGCATTTTTGCTTGCAGAGCCAAGCGCTATCTTGATACCAGCTTGCTTCAACTCATCTAACAACGCAATTGCCCCAGGTAATAAATCCTTTGGTGTGACTCTTTGGATAAAATCCACATAGTAGCGGTTCTTGCGCTCCATCATCTCCTGGATCTGCGGTTCTGAGTATTGCTTTTTACCAAGTATTTTCAGCACCGAGCCGCGACGAGATACACCCCGCAGCGCTTCGTTTGCTTCGCGACTAAAGGGTAATCCCTCTTCATCTGCCAGCTTCTGCCAGCCCAAGTAGTGATATTCTGCGGTATCTGTTATTACACCATCTAAATCGAAGATAACTCCCCGAATATCCAGAGGCGTTAGGTGATCTTGCCCAGGACGTAGGTCAAACTCGTGCCACTCGCCGCGCCAGTGCAGCTTGAACTGCAAACGTTTCCAGCCCGGAGGCAGTTGTGGTGTTGCTACGGGTCCACTTTCTGCAAGTTGGACACCACCAAACCCCAGAACCACGGCTTGCCAAACACCACCAGCACTAGCCCCATGAATTCCGTCGTCAGCGTTACCACGGACATCTTCAATATCTACCAATGCGGCTTGCATAAACCGTTCGTAAGCCTCTTTTGAGAGGCCCAAATCTGAGGCTAAGATGGCGTGAATCGCTGGTCCCAATGACGAACCATAAGTAATGTCCGTACGCGGTGCGTAGTAGTCCCAGTTTGTCTGTAGTATTTCTTGGGTGTACGGAAATTCCTGCGATTGTCGCATCAAATACAGAAGCATCAACACATCTGGCTGTTTGAGAACCTGCCGCTTGTTTCCTGCCTCAATGCCCAGAATGGCTTGCATTGAACGGGTGCGTGGTTCGTAGTCAGCCAAGTTGATATCTTCTAACTTGAAAAATCCCTCGAACTGCTCGATCAGTCCTGTGGATGAATCGTAGGAAATCCATATATTGGTGATGATGTCTTGCCAACGGGAAAGCCGTCCTGAGGTGAGTTGCAGTTTCTGCTGTAATGTGCTGAGTCGGTCGGGGTAGGTGTTATGCAGCCAGTCATACACGGCGATCGCTTTCTCTAAGTGCCATTGCACCATCCGGTTCGTAAACACGCTGTTGTCTGCGAGTTCGTGGTACTCATCTGCTCCAATCACCCCACGAATTTCATACCGTTCGTCCTTGGTGTCATACTCAACGCGACTCCCCCAGAACACAGCGGTATCCAAAATAATTTCCGCGCCGCAGTCTCGCATCCACTCGTCGTCGCCCGTGGCTTGCCAATAGTTCCAAACCGCGTAAACGATATCAGCGCTAATGTGGATTTCGCGATCGCGACACCAAATCCTAATATCTTCTCCGTAAAAATCATTAGGAGGCAACCAACGTGGGGTAACTTCATCACCAGTATCCGCGCTTTCCCAAGCATACATTGCCCCCTTATACCCGTAGTGAGATGCCTTGCGTCTCGCCCCATTTAACGTATGGTAGCGGTAAGAGAGCAAGTTGCGAGCGAGTTTTGGTTGAGTGTAAGTGAAAAAGGGCAGAATAAAAATCTCTGTATCCCAGAACACATGACCGCGATAGCCAAAGCCCGAAAGTGTTTTCGCGGGGATACTGACTTTGTCATCATACAGTGGGGCACTGATCAGCAATTGAAAGATACTGTACCGGACGGCAAGTTGAGCTTTGGTATCCCCTTCAATCAAGATGTCGCTTTTGTGCCAAGCTTGATCCCATGCTTGTACATGGGCGTCTATCAGCACTGGATACTCAGGTAGTTGAGCAAGTTTTTCACAAGCTGCTTGAGTTGGATTATTCACATCTCGCGATGTAAAAACTGTCACCAACTTATCCACCGTTATGGTT
The DNA here is from genome assembly GCF_963920835.1 of Scytonema sp. PCC 10023. Taxonomy (NCBI): domain Bacteria; kingdom Bacillati; phylum Cyanobacteriota; class Cyanophyceae; order Nostocales; family Scytonemataceae; genus Scytonema; species Scytonema sp. PCC 10023. The sequence goes on along the minus strand of NZ_CAWUDP010000103.1, from coordinate 8,552 downwards.
TGTCCTAACGAAGCCAAGAATGTGGTAGTCAAAGTAGGATAGCCTGGTGGACTGGTGACTTGTATCGGGGCATCAGTTCCTGATACTGTCATTCCCAGAGCCATCCCCAAGGCGATGCGCGTGTTGCGAGTCTGGAGGTGCAGCCATGTTCCTTGGTCGAATTTGCCCTGGTCGATCAATTCCCAGTGGTTGAAACCTTGATTTTCTGGATATCCGTTGATGCTACCTTGAACTTCAATGAAACCGTCAAAATCTACTGGCGTTAACGCCAGGCGCAGCCCCAACACATGCTCATCCGCCCGGCTGGCAAAGCGTTCAAAGTAGAGGTCTATTGTTTTCCTGTTTGGGCTTCGCCAACGTATCTTACGGCTGAGAATACCTCGATGCAGGTCAAGCTGCCGCTCATAGCTCAATATTTCGCCGCGTTCCATCCGGAAGCGTTCCCCATCAACTATGATAACCAAGGGTAGCCAGTCAGGACAGTTGGCAAGTTCGGTGTATACAAGAGGGACATTATCATAGACCCCATGAATGAAGGTTGCTGGCAAGGCATTAGGAAAACCTTCCTCAAAACCACCCCGTGTTCCCAAGTAACCGTTGCCAATTGTGAAAACGGTTTCTCTGTGGTGAATCTTGTTGGGGTTAAGTTGGGTTTCAATGAGTGTCCAATCTGTATAAATAAAGTGGTGGGAATAATCTTTTTGATCCATAACAAACCAGGGTTTTTGAGATGAAACCGTTACCTTTGCATGTGTTGTTCTAAGATTTTTTCAGCCCTAGGTTTGTAGAGCAGATGGAATAAACTTTCCAGATAACGAGATCTGGCTTCGCCGCTTTCTTGATTGACAAAGTTCCAAAAGCTGTAGATTTTCGCTAACAATAACAACTGCTTGCTGTGTAACTGCCAGTTATATTTGTTACGGATGTGCTGAATCGCCCACTCTGATATTTTATCCCAGTGTTCTAAATAAGCATTGCACTGGTCAACAAAGTTCAATATCTTCTTGGCTGTTCCTTCTAGGTCTGTTGGATTAAGATGAAAACCATTTTCTCCATCTTCGATAATTTCTAAGGAACCGCCAAATTGAGTGGCGAAAGTTGGCAACCCGGAACTCATAGCTTCGAGAATGGTGCGTCCGAAGGCTTCAAACCGGGCAAAATGGACGAATATTCCCGCAAAATCCGCAATAACACGGTATGCTTCTCCAAGGTCAGCTATGGGGAGGTGTATTCCTACCCAACGGATGTGACCATGAAGATTATACTCATTGATGATCTTGTGGAGTCTTTCGATTTCTCCTGCTTCTTCTGAATTTATGGCTTGTTCCGGATGCAGCTTATCACTCAGAATAATTAAGTTGCAACGCTCTTGCAATTGTTGACTTTTGCCAAAGCATTGCGCCAAACCTGCAAGGTTATCAAGAGGAGTCATCGCACCAACCGCGAAGATAGGTCGTTTGCTTTGGTTCTCTAGGTGTCCTAGAATTTGGGGGTCTTCGCTGGTAAAGAGTAAGTCTTGGACTCTTCTGCTAACAGTAATGTCTCGGTCTTGTATCTGGTTATAAGAGAAGAAAATCTTTTCATTCACCCCTGGCGCTACTGTATTGAACTTAGGACTAAATAGGTCAATACCATCGACCACATGATACAGTTCGGGCATCGTAAAACATTTGTAAGACTCATACTGACCCAGTGTATCCGGTGTCCCTACAATTTCCTGGTAGGTCGATGTGATGATGAAGTCCGCAGCGTTCATGCCGATGACGTCTGCCGTGTATTGTGCTGAAAAATGGTATTTATCTTCTAAATTCTGCCAGTACAAGTTGCTGAACAAATTTTTGGGTTTTTCTAACGAGTGAGCAATGTTGCACTGGGTAACTTTCAGACGGCGTGCCAGCAGAAAGGCAACTAAGTTACCATCACTGTAGTTGCCAATGATTAAGTCGGGACGACCCCCAAATTGAGCTAAAAGTTCTTTTTCTGCATCAAGGGCAAATGTTTCTAGATACGGCCAAATCTCATATTTAGAAATCCAGTTTTGCGTGACATTCGGATTAAACTCAGCAAAAGGAACGCGCAAAATCCAGGCATTTTCTGTTGAGTCAACTTTTTCAATGCGCAGGTTGCAGAGCGTTCCTTCGCAGTTGGGAATAAGGCGGGTAAGAATAATGACTTGGGGTTTAATACCAAGCACGTCTAGTCCAGCAAGTTTGATTTCTTCTTGCAGTTTATTTTCTAAGTTACGCGCTTGCTCAAGAACGTAGATCACTTGACCTGTTGTTTCAGGTCTTCCCAAAGCACCTTCTTGAGAAATCCAACCGTGTATGGAAACGAGGACAACGCGAAAGACTGTTGGGACGCGGGAAACAAACGCTTCTAGAATGGCTGGTTCTGGAGTGAGAATCAGTCGGTCGAGGAGTTCTAAGGTTTCACGCACCCGCGATGCGGTGTTACCCCAACCCGCTTCAAAGCCCAGTTCTTGGAGGTCTAAGCGAAATTTCTCGTAGGGTTCGTTGGGGGGACGTTCGTTGAGGAAACTCAGGGCTTGCTTGACTTGTTTCGCTAGCTGGATAACTGAGACAATGCGATCGCCCAGGAGCAAGGGGACGCCATTGTAGGAACGTCGGTGAAGAACATCAAATAATAAATCTAACCAGTATTGCGGGTCAGTCAACACTTGACTGCACAGGTAACGGTTGAGGAAGCCTAAACCCTGACCAATGTTTCTCGGGTCGCTAATTCTAGGGTAACCGTGGTAAAATGGACTGAAGTCTATTTCTAAAATTTGCGGTTGAGGGCGGTTAACGAGGCGATCGCGCGCATCTAACAAAGCTTGTGGCGTCATCTGTTCAAAGCCACTCATCTTTGCTCCCAGCCGCCAAACTTCTTGGCTACCAATCCTTGGTCGCAGAACAAACCAAGTATTTTCCTCTTCTAAAATAATTTCATGGGTATAGTGTATGAGTTTTCCTATAGAGGAAGAGTGGAAAAAGTAGGCTGGCTTTTGGGAATGCTGACAGTAGTCGGCAAAAGCTTGCGAAATCTCGTTTCTCAGGAAGTACCTTTTGTCTAAGGCACTCAAAGCATCGATTACCTGACGCAAAGCACTTTTTTCATCACTGTTTAAGACAGTTTGAACCAGTTCATGCATAACAAATTCCTGAACATTAGCTAGATCAAGACCTCATTGTTCTCCACTTAACCTAAAAAATAACTCTGTTCTCGTAGAACGGTTCCAACAGAAAATCATTTACCCCCTACCTTAGCGCATATCTGGTTTGAGGGATCAGCTTCTACACAAAGGTTTTAAGTATCTGTTTGAAATCTGAAACCATCTCTTACTCAGTAATATTTTTGATAATTTCTAATTATAATGTCATATATGCTACTTTATTCTCTCTTTGCTAGCTAGAAAGCATTTAAATAGCAAATCTTCTTCTTGTTATAGTCGTCCTTAGTACAGCATTTCATTAATTCGTAATGTTTTGAAACGCCTTGAGCATTGAGGTAAACGCATTCATGACGCAGAGCCTCTAAGTTTTCGCGCATGAACTTATGCAATCATGTACTTAGTCAATCATCATTATTTTTTTTAAGAAAATAAAATGGTTTGTTTCATCGATAATCGGCGATTGTCCACGTGCGACCATGCCTCTGGGCGATCGCCCATGAACAGCTTTTGTCAATGCTGCAAACTTTGAAAATTTAACATTAAAGTTGCAGTAGATTTGGAATCGGTGTTATGGGAACGGGAAGTTCTGATGTCATCGCAGTGACGATCTTCATCGGCTTTGGGGTTGGTCTTCAGATAACCGCGTACCCAATTGCACCCATGCTTCATTACAGTATCTAGCTCCAATAATTCCAAGTTCCACAGGATTATAGTCTTATCAGCGCTCCCCGAAGCCAGGGTCTTACCATCAGGACTGAAACTGACACTATTAATCACCTGGTTATGTCCAGTCAGGGTGCTGAGCAAAATCCCGTCTTTGCTCCAAAGTTTGACCGTCTTGTCACTACTGGCAGAGGCAATGGTTTTACCGTCGGGGCTGAAACTGACATCCCAAACTTGGTCGCTATGTCCAGTCAGGTTGCGGAGCAAAGCACCATCCCGCTTCCAAAGTTTGACCGTGCCGTCCCAACTAGCAGAGGCAAGAGTTTGGCTGTTGGGGCTGAAACTGATGCCGCGAACCGTATTGCTATGTCCAGCTAGGAGCAAGGTTCCATCCCGCTTCCAGAGTTTGATCGTGTTGTCGTTACTGCTAGAGGCAATCATCTGACCATCGAGGCTAAAACTAACGCTATTAGCAGCAGCGCTATGTTCAGTTAGGGGTTTGAGAAAAGTACCATCCCGCTTCCAAAGCCTGACTGTTTTATCATCACTGGCAGAAGCAATTAGCTGACTATCAGGGCTGAAACTGACACCATAGATCGGCCTGCTATGTCCATTTAGAGTGTGGAGCAAAGTACCATCCCGCTTCCAGAGTTTGACTGTCGTGTCTTCACTGGCAGAAGCAATTAGCTGACTATCAGGACTGAAACTGACGCTATCGACTCCAGCACTATGTCCATTTAGAGTGTGGAGCAAAGTACCATCCCGCTTCCAGAGTTTGACTGTCTTGTCCCAACTGGCGGTGGCAATCATCTGATTGTCAGGGCTAAAAGTGATGCCAAGAATTCCAGCATTAGACCAAATTCGGCGGTTCAGTGAGGTGCTGTCCGGCTTCCAGAATCTAACCGTACTGTCCCAACTGGCAGAAGCAAGAAATTGACCGTCAGGGCTGAAACTGACGCTATCGACCCCAGCACTATGTCCAGTTAGGGTGTGGAGTAAAGTACCGTCCCGCTTCCAGAGTTTGACTGTCTTGTCCTCACTGGCGGTGGCAATCGTCTGACCGTCGGGGCTGAAACTAAGGCTATAGATCGGCTTGCTATGTCCATTCACGATTAGAGGTGAGATGAGTCTGCCATCTCGCCTCCAGAGTTTGACTGTGGCGTCATCACCAGCAGCAGCGATCGCCTGACTATCAGGGCTGAACTTAATGGTACGAACTGGAACGTTATGTTTCAGAGTCTTGAGAGGAGTACCATCTCGTTTCCAGAGTCTAACCGTAGTGTCCCAACTGGCAGAAGCAATCATCTGATTGTCCGGACTAAAACTGACTTCATCAACTGGCTGGTTATGCCCAGGCAAGCGGCGAATAAAGTTGCCGTTTCGATCCCAGAGTATAACTGAACTGTCCCAACTAGCCGAGGCAAGGGTTTGACCGTCGGGGCTAAAACTGACGCTAGTGACTACAGCTTCATGTCCAGTGAGGGTTTTGAGAAAAGTACCATCTCGCTTCCAGAGTCTTACCGTCTGATCGGCACTGGCAGTGGCAATCATCTTATCGTCTGGACTGAAACTAACGCTCCTGACTGCTGCACTATGTGCAGTCAGGGTTTTGAGAAAAGTACCATCCCGTTTCCAGAGTTTGACGGTGTTATCAGCACTGGCAGTAGCAATTGTCTGTCCGTCGGGGCTAAAACTCAGGCAATGGACTCCACCCCTATGTCCCTCCAAGCGATTGAATTCTTTTACCCCGTAAAACGCCGAACTCATCGACCTCACAACCTGCCTCTGAGTGTCTGCATCTGCTAAACCTAACAGTTTGAGTGTTTGCAGTTTTTTCCCAGCTTTTAAACCATCTATTAACGCATCCAACTGTTGACCGGAAGCAAAGCGTGCGTTTGAAGATTCAATTAGTGTTTTAATCTGGGCTTGTTGCGTCTGATACCACTGAAACCCAGCAAATCCCAGCACGACAGCAAACCCTGTCACCACTAAGCCAATTGTTCGACGGCGGTTGTTAAGCTGACGTTTAATGCTGCGTCGCACAAACTCAGCCTCTACCTGGTTGAACCAGTTGTCTGTAGAATTGAGTACCTGCTTCAAGAAATCGAGGCGGGGGTTAGTATGCCAAAGAAATTTGATATGTTGCTGTCTGTCCCAAAACTGCTTCCACCAATCACGCGGATCCGCACTCCAGTGAAACGCTGTCAGTTGCTTGCTGTTCCATTCCATCGCAGCAGGTGTTAGCCGCCGTTGTAGAATCAAACTTTCCTGTTCCTGTTGTTTCCAAAGCAGCAGTTTTTGCCATCCCCGTACTAAGGCATCATGGGCAGGCTCAACATAGAGGTTTCCCTCGCTATCTTGACCTTTGACTAGCAGGCGGGCGTCGGTAAATTGCTGAATTACTTCCTGTACTCGCTCATTCTGGGTTGGAGGATACTCCAGTTCAGACAAGAGTACCTTTCTCCGAGCCAACTCACCGCCATCTACTGCCACCATCCGCAACATCACCTGCTTAATGGCGAGAGTATAAGCTTCATCGCGTTTTTTTAACTGCTCATATTCAAAGTCAGCTCTTTGGGTGAGGCTGTGCGTGACGCCGCCCAATTCTTCATAATCTTCCTGAGTAATTGCGCGATCGCTCCTTGTCCCCTGCCTAACACTGTCAATATATTTGAAGTAAAGCTCGCTTAGGGTAAACGATAGCAGAGGCAGCGCTCCCGGCATCTGCATGACTTCATCAATCAACTCGTCTACTAGAGTGGGTGGCTCAAAATACATCACTCTGGCACTAGCGGGTTCCACAATCGCTTCCCGCAATTGCTCCCGCGTCATCCCAGGCACGACAAACCGTGCCGATGTCCAATACGGCTTTAAGGCAGTATCGCTTAGTTGTGGTTCAAAGTCATTTCGCAGCGTCAGCACAAGGCGTAACTGCTCTGGACAAGCCATGATTGCCTCTGCCAACCCCAAAAGGAACTTTTCTTGCTCAGTGTTATTGCGGCATAAAGTGATTAATTCTTCACACTGATCGATGACCAGCAGCAGCTTTGAGTTGGGGTTAAGCTGACTCCAATTCGCCAATCTTGCCAGCAGGGTTTTTACTCCGGGTTCGGGAGCTTTTTGATCGACAACTGGCAAGTTTTCTTTAATCAGCGTGTTGTTCAAAGCCCTGAAGGGGGATTCTCCAAGACGGATGGGAGCTAAAATGCGCCACTCTTGCTGTTTCTTCAACTGAGGAATCAATCCCGCTTTGACCAAGCTCGACTTACCTGTTCCTGAAGCGCCCAGTACCACCGTTAACGCATGCGTCGTGACAAATTCTTGCAGCTTTTGGGTCAAGGCAGTTCTACCAAAGAACTTGTCGCTGTCTTCTTCTTCAAACGACGCTAACCCCTTGTACGGGTTAGTTTTTTCATCCAGTTTGGGGGCTTCTTCTAATCGTTCGCGATCAAAACCGCGAACGGGAAAAATGTACTCCCCTTTGTCATGCCTCTTAAGTTGACAAATTTCCGGGGTTTGTTTGGTAGTTATCTTATCATGTAAATACAGGTAGAGTTCAGTCGCCGTCATCACGCCATCGTTGGTAAAATCTGCCTCTCCACTGAGTGCCAAAAAGAGAGCTTCTGCAAAGGGAGAGTGACCTTCATGATCGCCCCGCTGCCCAAAAGGATAGAGGGAATCTGCGGCTTTCTCGTCATGAGCGGCTGAGGTAATCACCTGCTGAGCGCAACCAGCAATGTAGCGATCGTAACGTTCCCGATAGATTTTTTGCGATCGCATCATCTCTCTGTCTCGTCCTGCCCAGCGGAATGTACCAGCAAAGCAGCAGTCAAGGATAATCAACAAATGACGGCACGGCAGTTTGACTAGGGCATCGTGCAGTTGCTGCATGGGTAGCCAAGTGCAGTCATCCCGTTGCCCATCTTGGGGTACGAGAAAGCCTGCTGGTCCTGAGGCATTGTCTAGTCCATCTTCTTGGCCGAAGCCGTGTCCGGCAAAGTAGAACAGCAATTGGTCATCCGGTTCAAGGTGGATTTTACTGCCATCGGGGAAAGGAAGTGTTTGCTCCTCAAAAGCTGCCAACAGTGAAGTGAGTTTGTCTTGAGTTGCTTCTCGATCTAACAGCCGTAGGACTTGGTATTGATAGTTTTCCTCCAAGATCAGGGCAAGTTGGTTAGCGTCATTGACAGCGGTTTTAAGTTCCGGGATGCCATTGACGTACTGATTGATACCAATAACCACCGCAAGAGAGCGTTTAAACTCAGGCATAAATTATAGATGCGATCAAGCGGACTCCAGAAAGCTTTCATCCCGAAAGACGGCTCAAATCGCTTGGAGGGGCTTTTCGCATCACCAAGGACAAGGGAAGCCACCCTGGATACTTTCCACCATTCATTTTAACTATTCGCCCCCTCGTCCCGCGCTATAACGGTACTCCGTTTAGCGTCGGGACATAAGGCGGGCGGTGACGATTGCATCTTTGACTGATTCTTTCCGCAGGAAAGACAAAGAAAAGATGTATGAGGAACCGCTAAACTTTTCCGGAAGTAGCTTATCACTAAGTCTATATTGTGATAGAATTGAGATACCAAGGAGGTGATATTGAGTGTTGCATAAAGTTGTCCAGGTTCGCATATACCCAACAAAAGAACAACAAATACAACTAGTACACTGGGGCGTAAATTCGGTTAGGGTATAAATGAAGAAATTAACTTGC
>NZ_CAWUDP010000102.1:0-33399 GCF_963920835.1 Scytonema sp. PCC 10023 | reverse complement strand
GTCGGCGAGCAGCACTTTGCGATCGCATCCTTGATTGCTTTTTTACTAGTTCTAAGGTTTGCAGTTTCGCACCGCGAACTAGTCTAAACTCCAGTTCCTTGGAAGCACGTTTTATAGCAGTTCTCGGTCTTTTGAGTAAAACGTGGATTAGATATCTGCTCAACATCCTTTCCGTTATAGGTCGTAATGGCTGTCTCGCATCCGAGATCAAAAGCCACAATTGAGTTGTATGCCAACGTTGACTCTAGATTATAACCGCCACTCTTAAAATCACGGAACATTTCTTCAATACCAAATCTTTTTTTGTAGCTGGCGAGTCTCCTTCGGAGGAGCTTCGCTAACGCTGACTCTAAATTCTCCAAGTTTGTGAGAATAAACCATCCTTCTTTTGGGGCAATTCCTCTGCGCGTTGCGTTTCCATTTAGCAGCTATATTAAAACCGTCAATTCTTTGTCTTTTAGTTACCTTTACACCCTCGATAAATAAAGAAACCCTTGGCTTTAATCCTAAATTATTTAACTCTGACCAAACACCATCCTCTTTTTCAAGAAATTCGGTCTTTTTTAATCTTAGACAAAATAGTAACCGTTGCTCTCTGAGCCAATTAGCCAATTTTACAGAACAAAATTCGCGGTCTCCTAACACAATTACTTTGTATTCTTTAAACAAAGGTAATATGTGAGAAATAATTTTTGTTTGCTCATCAAAATTACTGCTTCCTAATTTGGGGAGAAAATCAAAATAAACAGAAATAGCTTTTTGGTCATAAACCATGCTAATCACCATTAAATTTTTTCGCTCCCAAATGGCACGGTAAGAGCATCTCAATCAGGCTTAACACAAGGAATCAGAAGAATCTAATGTATTGTCAATGAAACAACTAAGAACTTGATCTGGCGAGATACTAGGTACTTTGCTTGGATAACAGAACCCTTTTTGACTTCATCTATAGCCTGATGTAAGCCTGTATGAGCATTGTTACAAGCATTTATAGCAGTTTGTATAGATTGAGGTTCTGGTGTAAGTAGGTCAGTGTAAATAATTCAAGGTATGTAGTAAGCGCTTTAGCGCTTTAGCGCTTAGTACGAGCTAGTTTCCAAGCTTTACTTTTCTCTACATAGTTTGATTTTTTCTCGCCTACTTACTTATATAAAGTAATTTATAAAATTCTCCAGTCTCAAGATTAAACTTCTTAGCTGCTTTTGTTCTTCCATAGCAAATGACTAGTTTTCACACCTTTGAAAAACTCAAATATAATTCTTTAAATTGTCTCCTTCACAGCTTTAGCCATAGATTCTTTAACTGCTGACTCTAATTCTTCAATTGAACACTGATATAACCGACATAATGCCGCAGTTTGGTCAATTTTTAGTTTGGGTATAGTACGCCCTTTTTCCCAGTTCCTTACAGATGATTCTCCAACACCAACAATACTTGCAACATCAACAGTTCTTAGATTCAACCTTTCTCTGAGCTCCTTCATGTCCATTGCAGTAATTTACCCTCTTATCTTACCGCAACGGGTTGACGATTGAAAATAACGCAAGTAAAATTAATTAGTAACATAAAGCCGTCGCGTCCAACTGCCAAGAAGAATCGCAACGGCTAGCGTCAACCCCTTGCGAGGTCAATATAATAATGACACAACTGCAAGGAGCGATCGCAACTGATGAGCAAGTGATCGCCCAACAAGAATTTGAGAAATACCTTGAAGCCCAAGTCGAAGAAATTGCCCCATTTGTAAATTTCTCTTTCCAAGGGCTACCAGCAGCGACTGAGACCATCTTACGTCACGCATTAGCTCTGGCTAGTGAGAAACAAAAGCGGTCGCGCACAGAGTACAAAAAGCTCTTATCTGAGCATGGTTGGCTCTTAGAAGATAAGAAGTACCTCAAGGTGGCTGCTGCATTTGGTTCTTTCTCGCCCCAGGATTTAGCGCAAATCGAGCCAGATACCATGATTGAGCAAATGGTTAACAAAACCTGGAATTCGGTTTGCTTCGTTCAACACTGCCCGTCGAACAATTCTTTAAATTATCAGCCATGTACATAATTTGCAAAGGGCAAGTTAAAGGCGTTACTATGCTAAAGGGAATATTTTAGCGCAGCCGTCTATTTGTTGGAGTGGTTGCTTCTCGCGAGTTTTAGTCAAGTCAATCGCTTTTCAAGAGGGAGTAGGGAGTAGGGAGTAGGGAGTAGGGATACCCCTGCTTAAAAGCAGGGGATTGAATAAGGACGCTTTGTGCGTCGTACTACGTACTCTGGGCACAATTCTTTTTCTTCTATCCTCCCTATTCGTCCGGGGCTTGTAACCATTTCTGCCTTGGCAGTTCTTTCCCTACTCCCTACTCCCTTGCCCCTACTCCCTGCCCCGAAGGGGCAAGGGAGTACTGCAGTTTTTGCAACACAACCCATGGTACTGATCGGGAGAGAGTTCAATGATTGCTCTAGCTGGGATCGCCTTCCATTGCAAAATCTATTCAAGTTCAGCATCTGTTGTGTACCGGGGTATCAGGGTGCAGGATGGTCGGGCAATCATCGTCAAACTACTTAAGCAAGATTATCCCTCTCCTCAAGAACTCATTCGCTATAGGCAGGAATATGAAATTACCCGTTCCCTCAAAGAGGAAGGAGTAATCAAAGCATATAGTCAGCAAGACTATCAGCGCACGCTCGTTATTCTCTTGGAAGATTTCGGTGGAGAATCTATCGAAAGATGGATGCACAAGCAACCAAACTTTTGTCCTATACCTTTATCCAATTTCTTACGATTAGCAATCGATATCACAGATATTTTGGGCAGAATTCATGCTGCTGGAGTCATTCACAAAGATATCAATCCTAGCAACATCGTCCTTAATCCGAATACTGGCGTTGTCAAAATTATTGACTTTGGTATTGCCACCCGCTTTAACCGCACCAATCCGACGTTCAAAAGTCCCCATGTGTTAGAAGGCACGCTTGCCTATCTGTCGCCAGAGCAAACAGGGCGGATGAATCGTTGGCTCGACTATCGCACCGATTTCTACTCGCTGGGCGTAACCTTCTACGAACTGTTAACTGGACAGCTACCGTTCCCCACTCAAGACATCCTTACGCTAGTTCATTGCCATATTGCCAAACCGCCGATTCCTCCGCATGAATTGAACGCCACGATTCCCAAACCCATTTCAGGCATAATTTTGAAGTTGATGGCGAAAAATGCGGAGGATCGCTATCAAAGTGCCTGGGGCATCAAAGCGGATCTAGAACACTGCGCTCAACAACTGGCAGAAATGGGTCAGATCAACGCCATGTCGTTGGGACTGCAAGATGTTTCAGAACAGTTTTGCATTCCTCAGAAACTGTATGGACGAGAAGCCCAGACTAAAGCATTATTGGCGGCGTTTGACAGAGTGGCTAGAAAAGAGACGTTTGGCGAAATTTGTCAACTAGAGTCAGGCATAGAAAATGCTCAATTCAATGTCGAACTCATGCTCGTTGCTGGTTACGCTGGCGTTGGCAAAACAACATTGGTGCAAGAACTTTATAAACCCATCACAGCAAAGCACGGCTATTTCATATCGGGTAAATTTGACCAATTCAGGCGCAATATTCCCTACAGCGCCATTGTGGATGCCCTGCAAAAGTTGGTGCAGCAACTTCTGGGGGAACCGGATGAGCAAGTGCAACAGTGGCGATCGCGTCTGCTCTCAGCTTTAGGAAGCAATGGGCAAATCATCATTGATGTCATTCCTGAAGTTGAATTAATTATTGGCAAACAGCCACCCGTACCCGAAGTTGGAGCAACTGAAGCTCAAAATCGCTTTAATCGAATCTTTCAAAATTTTGTGCGGGTGTTTTGTTCAAAAGAACATCCCCTGGTCATCTTCTTAGACGATTTGCAGTGGATCGACTCCGCAACGCTAAAGTTAATCGAGCTATTATTACTTGACGAGCAGACACAATATCTATTTTTGATTGGAGCCTACCGAGATTCGGAAGTGCATCCAACGCATCCACTAGTATTAACGCTCTTAGAACTACGAAACCAAGGGGCAGTACTTCAGGAGATTACCTTAGCACCCTTAACGCTCGAACCTTTGAGCCAAATGATTGCCGAGACGCTAGGTTGCAATATTGACACCGTTCGTTCTTTAGCCCAATTAGTGTTACGTAAAACCGAAGGCAACCCTTTCTTTGTCGGTGAATTTTTGCGAATGCTGTATAGCGAAAATCTGTTAATCTTTAATGCGAAACAGTTAAGCTGGCAGTGGGATATTGCTCAAATTCAAGCCCAAAATATTACCGATAATGTGGTAGAGTTGCTGCTGATTCAGTTGAATAAATTGCCAAATAAAACACGGCAAATTCTTCGTTTAGCCGCTTGTGTTGGATCTGAATTTGATTTAGAAACGTTAGCGATCGCTTGTGAAAAATCGCCGAAAGTAATTTCTCTAGATTTACTAGCTGCAATACATGCTGGATTAATTCAACCTCTATCTGAATTAGACGAAAACTTGTTAGTTCAAGACTACAAGTTTTTGCACGATCGCGTTCAGCAAGCGGCTTATGCTTTGATTGATGAATCGCAGAAACAGGTTGTTCATCTCCAAATCGGTCGCAATTTGCTCGAAAAAACTTCACCAGAGCAACGATCCGATAGGCTGTTTGAAATCATCGATCATCTCAATCAAGGACTTGAGCTAGTCACTGCCCGATCAGAACGAACTGAAATTGCCAGATTGAATTTAATGGCAGGTCAGAAAGCAAAGGCAGCAACGGCTTATGAAGCAGCTTTTAAGTATTTCACTACAGGGCTTAAACTCCTCAATTCAGAGAGCTGGCAGAGTGAGTATGACCTTACCTTAGCGCTGTACTCAGAAGCAGCAGAAGCAGCATATCTTCATGGTTGCTTTGATGAGATGGAACAGTTGGTAGAAGTGGTACTCGATCGCGCTAAGACAGTGGTTGACAAAGTGCAGGCTTACGATAGCAGAATTCAAGGATATTTGTCACAGGGCAACCTGAAAGAAGCACTAAAAACTGGATTGGAAGCGTTAAAGCTCTTGGGAATAGATTTAATAGAAAATCCAAGTCAGGCAGATATTCAAAGGGAATTGGAGTCAACGGCTGCACTACTCGCTGAACGAGAAATCAAAGACTTGATTGATTTACCAGAGATGACTGCACCAGAACCGCTGGCAGCAATGTCAATCCTAGCGAGTATGAGGTCTGTTGCATTCATAGTATCACCAGCACTGTGGATACTGATTACGTTCAAAACGGTAAATTTATCAATCAACTACGGGAATGCTATCTGGTCATCACTGTTTTATGCTGGCTACGGATTTGTTCTATGTGGAGTTGTTCAAGACATTGAATTCGGTTATGAGTTCGGCAAATTGGCTCTGGGTTTGGCAGAACGATTGAATGTCAGAGGAAATGCTAGAACCTTAATGTTTTCGAATGTCCATATCATGCACTGGAAGGTGCATTTTAGGAACACAATACCCATGCTGGCTGATGCCTATCAAGATGGAGTAGAAACTGGAGACTTTGAAACTGCTGGTTATGCTGCATATTACGTGTGCTATAACTCGTTTTTTGCTGGAGAGGAACTCACCCAAGTGGAACAAAAAACAGCAGTTTACAGCAAGTCGATTGACCAAATTAGACGAGAAAGTCCCTCGAATTGGCTGGCAATATTGCGGCAGACTATTCTTAATTTGCAAGATAGGCCTGAGAATTCCAGCCGCTTAGTTAGTAGGCTACATAATGAAGAGCAGGCGTTATCACACGCTATTGCAGTTAAAGATGGAACTGCAATCCAAATACTCTATTTGCACAAAGTCATGTTGTGTTATCTATTTGAAGAACACCATCAAGCTGAACAGACTGCTATTTTGGCAAGGCAAGATTTTGAAGAGGTGACAGCAATAACGGTTCTACCTATATTCTGTTTCTATCATTCGCTGGCGCTTTTGAGCCTATCGCCTGATGCTTCAAACTCTGAAAAAGTAGCTTGGCTAAACTGTGTTAACACCAACCAAGAAAAAATGCAGAAATGGGCAGAACATGCTCCCATGAATTATCTACATAAATTTTATCTAGTCGAGGCAGAGAAAGCGCGAGTCTTAGGGCAATTTCTTGAGGCTGAAGAGTTTTATGAACGAGCGATCGCAGGCGCTGCTGAAAATGAGTATATCCAGGAAGAAGCACTCGCCTATGAATTAGCGGCTAAACATTATCTGGCGCGAGGGCGGGAAAAAATTGCTCAGACCTACATGAAAGAAGCGCACTATTGCTACGCTCGCTGGGGCGCAACCGCTAAAGTTAAAGATTTAGAAAAACGATATCCACAACTCCTCAACACCAACCTAGTTCGGCAATCACATTCAATCGTGACCAATGAAACGATCCGTCATCCCACTGCGGCGATCGATTTGGCGGCGGTGATGAAAGCGGCTCAAGCTCTCTCAGAAATAATCCATCTCGATCAATTAATTGCCACGTTGATGCAGGTGGTAATCGAAAATGCAGGAGCCGAAACTGGCGCTCTGGTTCTCCTGGAAGAGGATCAACTCACTGTGATGGCTCAATGCAGCGGAAGTAGACAATGTGACCTAGAAAAGCTTGCTGTTGCTGACTGTGCAACGATTTCTGTCTCCGTCATTCGCTCGGTAGAACGTACTCAAGAAACTTTAGTGTTTGATGATGCAGTCAGCGAACCGCCTTTTTCAACTGATCCTTACATTCAAAAGCAACAGACGCGATCGCTCCTGTGTATGCCCATTGTCAAGCAAAATCAGCCGATCGGCATCCTTTATCTAGAGAACAATCTCAGTACCGGAGTATTTACTAGCGATCGCTTACAAGTCCTCAAACTGTTGATGGTTCAGGCAGCAATTTCACTGGAGAATGCTCGGTTGTATGAACAGTTAGCAGACTATGCCGAAACACTGGAAAGGAACGTAGAAGAGCGAACTCAAGCCTTGCAGCAGGAGATCGCTGAACGTCAACAAACCGAAGCCGCATTCAGACAAAGTGAAGCGAATTATCGCAACCTGCTGCAAACCGCGAATTCTGTCATCATTTGCTATGACACGCAAGGACGGATTCGGTACATCAACGATTATGGGGTAAAACTCCTGGGCTATGAAGAACATGAGATTGTAGGGCGAACCTTATTTGAAACGATCATTCCAGACATCGAAATCTCTGGGCGCGATGTCAAACCCTTTGTCCATGATTTACTTCGTAATCCTCAATCGTACCCGCAAGGCGAGGGTGAAAATCTGTGTCGAGACGGTCGGCGAGTTTGGGTTGTTTGGTCAAATCAAGCCATCTTCAATGAACAGGGAGAGGTCGTTGAAATCTTATCGGTTGGCAATGACACCACCCAGCGTAGACAAGCAGAAGAGGCATTACAACGCAGTGAAGCCAAGTTCCGAACGATCTTTGAAAACTCACAGGTTGGCATCTACCGAACCCGCATCGGTGATGGATTAATCCTTGATGCCAATCAACGCTTTACAGATCTGTTTGGCTTTGATTCACCAGAGGAGGTGATTGGGCTGAAACACACTACAGACTGTTATGTGAATCCCAGCGATCGCCAGCAAGCTATTGAATTGCTGAAGCGTGATGGTGAACTGCAAAACTTTGAAGTGCAACTGCAAAAACGAGATGGCACGCTATTTTGGGGACTTTGCTCTACTCGTCTGAATGCAGCCGATGGATGTATGGAAGGGGTAATTGCAGATATTAGCGATCGCAAACAGGCAGAAGCCGCATTACGGCAAAGTGAAGCAGATTATCGCAACTTGGTAAAAACCGCGAATTCAATCATCGATCGATTCGATACACAGGGGCGAATTCGATACATGAACGATTATGGGCTGAAATTCTTTGGCTATGAAGAGCACCAGATTCTAGGGCGTACCCTACTCGAAACGATCATTCCCGAAACCGAACGCTCCGGACGCGATCTCAAACCCTTTGTCCAAGAATTACTTCGCAACCCTGAAACTTACCTGCAAACCGAGAATGAAAATCTATGTCGAGATGGTCGGCGAGTTTGGGTTGCCTGGTCAAATCAAGCGATTTTGAACGAACAGGGAGATTTAGTTGAAATTTTATCGGTTGGACATGACATCACCCAGCGTAAAGACGCAGAAGAAGCATTACAACGTAGTGAAACCAAGTTCCGCAATATCTTTGAAAACTCGCAGGTTGGCATCTACCGAACCCGCACCTGTGATGGATTAATTCTCAATGCCAATCAACGCTTTGCCGATCTGTTTGGCTTTGATTCACCAGAGGAGATTATCGGGCTGGAACACACTACAGGCTACTATGTCAATCAGGGCGATCGCCAACAAGCCATTGAGTTGCTGAAGCGGGATGGGGAACTGCGAAGCTTTGAAGTCCAGATGCGAAAACGAGATGGGACATTGTTTTGGGGACTTTTCTCTTCTTATTTGAATGCAACCGATGAATACATCGAAGGGGTAGTTGCGGATATTAGCGATCGCAAACAGGCAGAAGCAGCATTGCAAGCCTCTGAAGCAGAACTGCGAGCGCTCTTTTCAGCCATTCCCGATCCGCTGTGTATCTTCACTGCTGAAGGGCAATTGATCTGTGCAATCGAAGGAAATCCGTCCTATGGAGAGTTGGATGAGGAGGAGTATATTGGTAAAACACTGCATCAACTTTATGCTAAGGAACAAGCTGATGAATTCCTGAGTTACATTCAGCAGGTGCTGAGAACCCAACAAGTACTCACAGTTGAATACAGCAAGTGGATAGCTGGACGAGAAATCTGGTTTTCGGCTCGCATTGCCCCGATTCGGCACGAACAGGTGATTTGGTTGTCGCGAGATATTACGCTGCAAAAGCAAGCAGAAGCAGCCTCGATTTTGGAAGAACGCAACCGCATGGCGCGTGAAATTCACGACACACTCGCTCAGGCGTTTACAGGCATTCTGGCTCAGGTGGGAGCTGCAAAACAGGTGCTAACGGATGATGTAGAAGCAACTCAGGCACACCTGGATCTGATCAAAGAATTGGCGCGAACTGGACTGTGTGAAGCGCGGCGATCGGTCGTCGCGCTCCGTCCTCAGCTTTTGGAGGAGGGCAGTTTACAGAGCGCTCTACATCGTCTCGTCGCTCAACTCAGGGCTACTGCAACTGACACCACCTTATATTATGAGATTGAGGGTGCAGCGTATTCTCTACCTGCTGAAGTCGAGAGTAATCTATTGCGGATGGGGCAGGAAGCATTAACCAATGCGATTAGACACGCCAATGCTGACGAAATTCGAGTGGAGCTAGTCTACGATCGCGATCAGTTTTGCTTGCGCGTGAGAGACAATGGACAGGGCTTTGGAGTTGGGAGTATTCCATCCTCTGAGGGGTTTGGCTTACTCGGCATGAGCGAACGAGCAGAGCGCATCGGTGCACAACTCACGATTCGGAGTCAACCTGGAGAAGGAACAGAGATGATTGTTACCGTCGATCGGGAGGCATCACAATGAGCCAAGCCATTCGGGTTCTCATTGCAGACGATCATGCTATTTTTCGGCAAGGATTAGCCACGATTATTAATCGTGACCCAGATATGCAGGTGATTGCCCAAGCCGAAAATGGGGAACAAGCGATCGCTCTATTTGGGGAACACCAACCGGATGTCACACTCATGGATCTGCGAATGCCGGAAGTGGAAGGAGTTGCCGCCATCGGTGCAATTCGTGCTACTGCTAAATCTGCTCGGATTATTGTACTGACCACGTATGATAGTGACGAAGATATTTATCGGGGATTGCAGGCAGGCGCAAAAGGATATCTGTTGAAAGAAACTGAACCTGAGGAGCTTCTGAATGCGATTCGTACCGTTCATCGGGGTCAGAAGTATATTCCGCCCGATGTGGGAGCAAAGTTGGTACAGCGCCTCAGCAATCCAGAACTGAGTGAACGAGAACTAGAAGTACTCGGCTCACTGGCGCAGGGAATGAGCAATGCCGATATTGCGGCTGCTTTGAGTATCAGTGAAGGCACTGTCAAATCTCATGTCAATCGGATTTTGAATAAGTTGGATGTGAGCGATCGCACTCAAGCGGTGATTGTTGCCGTTAAGCGCGGCATTGTCAGTTTATAGGGTGTACTTTCGATCGAGTTGAGAGTCTAACTTAAGTTAGAGTCGGCCTTCTACTTTGCGATGGAACGATTACTCTATCAATTTCTACTGTCAAACTTTTAACTCACTATAGACGACAGCTTGAAGGTGATCTCCTATATTGAACTTATTGTGAAAGAAGCTGAGTACTAGAGCTGGCCACGCCCCAGATAGCTAGGAAAAAACGACATTGACTGAATTTGAATGAAAAAGGAGACAAACCCATGAGCAACATCATTGACACAATGATCGATCCCAATGACAGCGTGCTGCTGCTGATTGATCATCAAAGCGGACTCTTCCAACTTGTGCGTGACATTGAACTCCCAGTCCTCCGCGCCAATGCCACCCCAATGCGCGGCATGTGCCGTGCGGAGAAGACCTTACAGGAGTAATGAAATGAAAGGAAATCAAACAATGTTTGACGTCATCATCGTCGGTGGCGGATCCGCCGGCGCAGTGCTGGCCAATCGCCTGAGTGCTGATCCATCTCGCCGTGTCTTGCTGATCGAAGCGGGCAAGGCCTATCCCCCAAACGCCTATCCCGACCCAGTCCGCCGCCAGGACCTAGTGGGTGGCGATCCGCAGCACGACTGGGGCTTTTACAGCGAGCCTGGCGTGCTGGGCAGAAGGCTTCAGCTCAACCGCGGCAAGGTGCTGGGTGGCTCGTCTGCCATCAACGGTGCAGTGGCGATGCGGGTGCCGAAATACGACCACGATCGCTGGGCCAAGGCGCATGACCTCGACGCCTTGAACTGGCAAAGCTCGCAGGCCTTCTATCGTTCGCTGGAGCGTACCTCCGGCACTGGCGGCGACGGCCGCGACGGCTGCGTCCCCATCCACCAGCTCGGCGATGAAGAAGTGTCTGACCAGCATCGCGACTTCATCGCGTCGGCACTGGCTGCGGGCTACCAGCGCACATCGGGTTTTACGACGGGGCAGCCGCTGGGCGTTGGTCCCTATGTGATGAATACCCGCATGGGTGTGAGGCTTAACACAGGAATGACCTTGTTGGGCGATGCGGTGCGCGCCCGACCTAATCTGACCATCCGCGACGAGACGCTGGTCGATGCCGTGTTAGTGGAGCATGGCCAGGCGCAAGGCGTCCGACTGGCTGGCGGGGCGATCATCCTAGCCGGTGAAATCATCCTTTCAGCGGGCACCTATGTCAGCCCGGCGATCCTGATGCGTTCCGGCATTGGCCCCTCTGAGGTGCTGCGAGGCCTTGACATCCCGGTCGTGTCCGAGCTGCCGGTCGGTCGCCGTCTACAGGATCACCCGATGGTCCCGACCGTCTGGTCGATTCGCAAGGAAGCAGTAGGCCTTCCGTATCCACCCATCGGCGCAATGCTGTGGACGGCATCCAACCACGCGACGAACGGCGAGGCAGATCTGAACATCAGCACCGCGACCCTGCCCGACGATGGGCAGACTTCCGACGGCGCGATATTCCTGCTGTTCGCTGCGCTCGTGAGACCGCGTTCCGTGGGTTCCCTCACCATCGCCAGCCGCGATCCCTATGCTGCGCCCATCATCGATCTCGGCTTCCTGACGGACAGCGGTGACCGCGAGCGATTGGTCGATGGTGTCGAAGTCATCCGGAACATTGCGCGTCAGCAGCCTTTTGCCGATATGGTGGGTGCAGAACTGGCGCCGGGCGCGGCAAAGAGCGACCGCGCTTCGATCAACGCCGCGCTCGCGACCTCTGTGCAGAGCTATCAGCATCCGACCTCCACTGTACCCATGGGCGGACCGCGCGATGCCGGGGCCGTGGTGGATATTGACGGGCACGTTCGTGGCGTCAAGAGCCTGCGAGTCGTCGATGCCTCGATCTGGCCTGACGTGCCCTCCGTCGCAACGGCTTTCCCGACCATGATGCTGGCCGAAAGCATCGCTGCCCGGATGGCCTAAGAGAAGTACGCAATCAGTGAAAGCAACCCCGCCCAAAAGAGCGATAGCTCTGAGATTTGCCGCAGGGGCAAGTCAACATCATCAACCCCAACTTGGACACAATCACATGAAACAAGATCATCTCACAAGCGACGTCACGCTCGCCACCGCCGCACCCGCACACACGCAAGAGGCTAGCAAGGGTCTGACCGCAGCGCAATTGCTGAAGCGCAGTCTGGACACTTTCCTAGCCAAAGATATTAAGGGCTGGGCTGAACTCTGCGACGAAAACGTCGTCGTCGAATTCCCCTTCGCGCCCGACGTGGCGTCCAGAAAGCTGGTGGGCCGAGCGGCTATCTACGAGTATTTGAAGAACTATCCCAGCGTCATTGACGTGCAGCGGACTCCCACGCTGAAGATCAACTCTACCGATGACCCCAACATGGCTATTGCCGAATGGAGCGTCTCAGGCCGGGTGATCAGTAACGGCAACCCCTATGAAATGAGCTACGCCACGTTTGTCACGTTCAAGAACGGGCTAATCGTCACCTACCGCGAGTACTGGGACCCGATGGCGTTCATGGCCGCCATGCGCGGCGCAAAGTTCTGAGGTCGCAAAAGGAGATTGCCAAATGAGTCTCAAATTCAGACAACGAAGGCTCATTTGGTGCACTGTGAGCACGAGCAGTGCTTCCTCAACCATTTCATTTTATATTTGCGGCGGTCTTCACCGCCTTGAAGGACACGAGATGCAATATCTAACCCATATCGACTGCGCGACGCTGACGTTCATGACTCAGGGTAACTTTCGCTATGTGGACACGACCGGTTAGCAAGGCGTTTTGGCGGCTGGCGGTGTTGAATGGATGAAGGCAGGAAACGGCGTGTGGCACTCAGGCACCCCCGTTGGCGACACGCAGGTTAAAGGCTTCCAGCTCTGGATCGCCTTGCCCGCTGCGGAAGAAAACACGCCTGCGCAAAGCATCTACCTGGCTCCGTCCGACGTGCCGCAGGAAGGGCCTGCGCGGGCACTGCGCGGGCGCTATGGCGAGGCGAAAAGCCCTATCAACGCACTGGCGCAGATGACATACCTCTCCGTCTCCATGCGTCGTAGCCAATGCTTGAATTTCTGTTGACTTTCCATCGCAATATATTCAAAGGAATTTACGTTGATTGGCTACGGATTGTTGCGATCGCGCAGCGTGTGCATAGCACGTATCGCCTTTTCCAACCAATCTAAATAAGTCTGTTCCCGTTGCTTCACTAAGTCCAAAACCAGTCGATGCAGTTTTTGTTCACGCGATGCAGTCGGATTACTCAAAGATAGAGTCTCGATCGCCTCACACTGGGCTAGCTTTTCTTGCCGTGCTTCCAGTTCCTGCTCTAGCAGATACACGATCGCCTCATTAGGCAACTGAGCCGCAAAATAGAGTTGCGCCAGCAACGGCTCTCGCAACACGGGCAACGGATGATGCGTCTGGAGCCAGTGGGTTAACTCTGCTTCACCTGCTTCAGTAATCCGGTAAACCTTGCGATTAGGGCGATCGTGCTGAATCTCGACGGTACAGGTAATCCACCCCTGTGACTCCAGTTTGTCCAAAGTCCGATAAATCTGTGCCTGATCTGCTGGCCACAGATGGGAAATGCAATCGTCAAAGCACTCGGTTTTGAGGTCGTAGCCGGTCCGCTCCTGTTGCTGGAGCAGACCCAGAATCACATGGGCAAGAGACATAGGCGGTTTACCGAACGAACAGGGAGGACAAGCCCTACCCATAGAATTTATATCTTTCTATGCTAATATATGATTAATCATATATAGGATAAATCTTATAAATTGTCGGCTTGGAGGCAACTGTATGACAACTCAAACTCAAACATTCCGAACCGTTGCTGGAATTATCAATAGTGTAGAAACGCTTGAAGGAGCAGGCTTCCGGGTGCGTCGTCCCTTTCCCAAGAGTAGCTTTTCCGAGTTTGACCCCTTTCTCCTCCTCGATGAATTGGGTCCCGTGAATCTAAAGTCCGGTCAAGCAAAGGGTGCACCGGATCATCCCCATCGTGGCTTTGAAACCGTCAGCTACGTCCTGGATGGACGGCTGGAACACAAGGACTCGGTCGGTCATACCGGACTGCTCAATCCCGGTGATGTGCAGTGGATGACCGCTGGGGCAGGCGTAGTGCATTCCGAAATGCCAGAAGCTGAGTTTACCCGCACGGGTGGGCGACTGCACGGCATTCAACTGTGGGTCAACTTGCCGCAGGGGGACAAGATGATTGCTCCTCATTATCAGGAAATTCCATCAGCGCAGATTCCGGTGGCTCAGACCAAAGATGGGTCCGTGACGGTGCGCGTGATTGCGGGAGAAGCGTTGGGGGTGAAAGCGGTGATTGAAACCCGCACCCCGATTATCTACTTGCACTTCACGCTACAACCGGGAGCAAGCATTGTTCAACCGGTACCGAAAGAGTATAACGCCTTTACCTATGTCCTCGATGGGTCTGGTTTGTTTGGCACTGAGCAGGAACGGGGTGAGGATGGGCAAATGGTGATTTTTGCACCTGATGGTGAGGAAGTGGCGATCGCCAATCCTGCGGATGCCACCCAACCCCTTGATCTACTGCTGATTGCTGGAGTGCCGCTGAATGAACCTGTGGTGCGCTATGGTCCCTTTGTGATGAACACCGAAGCCGAAATCCTGCAAGCGATCGACGATTACCGAAATGGAAGGATGGGACATATTCATGCTTAACACGCCTCAACACCGCATTACCCAACATCAACTTCTGACCGATATACGCATCAAGTTATTGCATTTGCATCAACTGTTGTTGGATACAGAGCGTATTCGTTACGAACAGGTGCGCGGACAGGTCTCTAAAGGTGAATTGCTGCAACTGGTGATCAGTCACGATCAGTTTGCCTGGTTGCATCGCCTCTCAGAATTGATTGTGCAAATTGATGAGTTAATCCACTCTGATGAGCCGATCACCTCCGAGGCGATCGCTGCTCTCATTGCTGATGTTCGGATTCTACTCACACCTGATGAAGTTGGAAATGACTTTGCTGTGAAGTATGATATGGCGTTTCAGCGTAACCCTGATGTGGTGTTAGCTCATGCTGATGTGGTCACAATGCTAGCGACTAAAGTTCAACTATAAATTGAGCAGTTCCTCCAGATTAAAATTAACCTGGACGAACTGCTTTTATGCATTGTATTTACCGAATCGTAAGCATTCGCGGCGTGTTCAGGTGTTTATTGATTTCCTAATTCAGTGATTTAGGAATCCGTCCTATTGGGAAAGGAACGTTTGACGAACGATACTGCCTACTCTGACAGTTAATCTGCGAATTGATATATTTCCTAAACGAATCGATGCCCCCGATTCTAACTTAAGTTATAGCCCGCCTTCTACTCTGCAATGGCATAGTTGCTCTATCAATTTGTACGGCAAAAAATTCAACTCGCTATAGACGACGGCTTGAAAGCGATCTCCTATATTGAATTTATGCAAACAGTTATGCAGTCAATGGATTGAGCAAGTAAATTGCAAGGTTCCATGCTTGATGCAAATGTAGAAAAATGAACGACGATTGTAGCCACAGTTCCTTACTTGTACCACCTTCAACCCAAGATTGGATTCAAGGTGTGTTGAGTGCCAAAATAGTGCTGGTGATGTATGGAGACTATCAAGACCCCAAAAGTGCAGACGTTTACAAGCTGATTAAAGCGATCAAACGAGAGCTTAGTGCTGCTTTTGGAGAGGATGATTTATGTTTTATCTTCCGTCATTTTCCGCAAGCACAGATTCATTCTCATGCTCAACGGATCGCCCAAACTGCCGAAGCAGCCGCTGCCCAAGGACAGTTTTGGTCAATGCACGACACTTTGTTTGCCCATCAACAGAAGTTAGAAAATGGTTATCTTGTAGAGTACGCCAACGATTTAGGACTTAACGTTCCTCAATTTCTGCGAGATGTCGCAAGAGGGACATATCTCGATCGCATCAATGAAGATATTGAAGGCGGAATACAGAGTGGAGTAACGACTGCTCCAGCCCTATTTATCAATAACACTCGATATACCGGACGCTGGAAGATGACAGAGTTAATGACAGCCATTGTTGCTGCAAGTCATTAAGCTCCCCAACCTTTGTTCGCCATTTATGTTTGACTGAGGACAATTTTATGAAATCCAGTCCACGATCGACCAAAGATGATTTTAAGCAATCAAGGTTTTCAACTCAGGCTGATTTTTCCAATGCTCTCTCTTCTAATCATGCCCTTGTTACGGTTGCCCAAGAGGTCGCTGAACGGCTCCAACAAGCCTATCCTCCTCCATCTGATGACAGTAACTCGGTTGAGGCGATCGTGATTCGCGCAGTTGATTCAGACTTGAGGCAAATGATTCTCGCTGAATCACTCACAGATCGGGAGTTGGAGGTGTTGCAATTGATTGTTGATGGAGACAATAGTATCGCGATCGCTCGGAAGCTTAATATTTCTGTGGGTACGGCAAAAACTCATATTCGCGACATTCTGAAGAAGCTTATATGAGCAATTTCTGACACATTCGTGCCTAGTGCTTATTTCTGAGAAGTGAGTAAGGTTTCAATCTAATTCATGACAATTCGGTCGATGTTTAAAGGCTCATGCTTTTAGATCTTGAGCAGCTTTGTTGTGCTCAATTTCTAACTTAAAGATTCTGTTTTTGCTTGCTAGTGCCAGTAAGCTACCTGATTTTGACGGTTAGCTTTTCCTGTCGAACAAACCACCAATTTTTGCACCATGCTAACAATTACAACACCAACCCTTGAACAAAATAAAACATTCATCCGCAATCACTTTGAGGAGTTTGTGAACCGCAAGAATTCTGCTATTGCTTACCAAAACTTCGCATCTAACTTTATAGATCGCGAAGAACCTTTTGTAGGATTGGCGAGTCCCGAACTGGTTAAGCAAACGATGGATAAGGCATACGTAAAGTATCCCGATTTGCACGTTACGGTTGAGGACACGATTGCTGAGGGTGACAAGGTTATGGTGCGGTGTCTGTGGCGCGGAACCGATGCATCTACGGGAAAGAAGATGGAGTTTAAGGGCTTTGTGCTTTGGAGATTAGCAGATGGCAAACTTGCTGAACGTTGGGCGACGGTTACACCGCCACTTCGATAATCATCCGGCGTGACTTACTAAATATGAAAAGAATTGTTGCTGCTACTTTATTGACTCTCGCTGCTGCGCCTATAAGTCTTTTCACTCAAAGCGCTGAAGCTGATGATAGATATACTATTTGCTATCCTATCACCCATCAAAAGGTTTCAGAGGATGCTGCTGATCACCCTGGTGCCTATAGAGATGGCTATCGTCAAGGCACAGACAGTGCTCGTGATGGGGAGGCTTATAGACGCCGTACTGCAGGTGGTGAATTTGCCCGTGGTTATGAAGACGGTTACTACGGACGCCGTTTTTCACGTCAGCAATACGTTGTTCCTAATCGGGTTGAGTACTACACAACTCAACAATGCAGGACCCATACTAGACCTGAACGTAACAGACATAGAGATAGAGATAGAGATTAATTTCGTTCACACGACTAAAGTCTTTCCAAAAACGAACAATTCAGTAATTTAGAAAACTGAGCTTTAGTCTTGTTCAAATAAATGAACACGTTCACTACAAGTTGAGTCATCAAGGCATCGCTTTTTTAGTCAATATTGATTGAAACAGGAGAAACAGAATGATACTGCAAGATAAAGTGGCGTTAGTGACTGGTGGCACAACGGGTATTGGCAGAGCAACAGCGTTAGCGTTCGCGCAGCGTTCCGAAGGAAAGCTTAACGAAGTTATCGCGCTCGGTGCTGCCGGAGCAAAAGTCGTGTTCTCCGGTAGACGCGACGCAGAAGGTGAAAAAACCACCAAACTGATTTGCGAAACAGGCGCTGAATGCTTATACGTTCATTCAGATGCCTCGAATGAGGAAGACATCAAAGCATTAGTGCAAAACACAGTCGCAACCTATGGACGACTCGACTGTGCCTCAATAATGCAGGCGTTGAATCACCCGGAAAACCGCTACACGAGCAATCGATCAAAGAGTTTGACAACCTCATGGCGATTAACGTGCGAGGAGTATTTTTATGCATGAAATATGAGATTGAGCAAATGCTGACTCAAGGATCGGGCGCGATTGTTAATAATTCCTCAATTTTAGGGTTGATTGGTCTTCCAGGGTCATCTCCTTACGTTACGAGTAAACATGCCGTCATGGGGTTAACGCGATAGCGAAGCGCTGCTGCGTTCGCGTAGCGTCTCCGACAGGAGAAGCGCAGATCGGCAGCACTTGACTATGCCAAGCAGGGCATTCCGATTAATGCGGTGAATCCTGGCAGCATTGCGACTGAGAGTTTTGATCGTGCCTTGATGAAAATGGGCATCACGGCTGACGATCTTACCGCGATGGTACCGATGGGTCGCATTGCTCAAGCAGAAGAAGTCGCTCAAGTCGTTGTTTTTCTATGTTCTAATGCTGCCAGCTATATCACAGGGCAACCATTTGCGATTGATGGCGGATATACGGCGAACTGATCAAAACTCACAAGTTTGCTACCTGTGAGCGGAATGTAGAGCAATGTGCGCTTGAATCAGCAGATTAAACCAATTAAGGAGAATCACAGGCATGACTATCACTCGACTAAAGCGCTCTCAAAGCCTGATCAATCCAAGTTTTACACCTTCAAACTAATCTCATGAAAAAGATAATTTTGCTAGCACTGGTGGGTACGGGACTGGTAGTAACTATGCCCTTTACAGCACAGGCACTAGATTCAGAAAAAATTGGTCAGAACCTTGACCGAGAGCCGAATATGTCAATCGCTCAGTACGATCGCGATCGATATCGTGAGGATCGATATCGTGAGGATCGATATCGCGACGATCGATATCGCGATCGGCCGTTTGTGGTTTATTACCGCAGCCGTGACGATCGGAAATGGATTTTTGAGAGTATCCACTACAATCGTCGCGATGCCCGACGTGCTGCCAACCGACTGGAGCGGCGTGGTTATCGAACCCGAATTTTAGGATAGAGCCGTTTCAAACTATGAGTTGCCAACACCTAAATCCCACTTGCGGGCTGCCAACCGACTGGAGCGACGTGGTTATCTAACCTACGTTCAAGTGACAGCAAGCCAGTAGGGTGAGCACTGCCCACAAAAGCTTACTGTGAAGGGTTTTACAAAATGGTGGGCAATGCTCACCCTACTACTTAGATTTTAGAAGAAATAGGAATGATACTTCAGAATAAGGTGGCGTTAGTCACCAGTTGTCATTCTCTATCTTGGCATTGTTTTTACCCAGTATTCTGATGTCTCTAGAGATTAAATCAATGGCAGTTTTGAAACAATTTGGGATTCTATTTGTGTTGGGCATTGCAGGAATTGCGATGGTTACGATTACGTCGGTTCCATTAGTTGAGCAACAGTTGGCGAAACTGTCTCCAGAAATACTGGCAAAAGTCCCGCCACTGTGGGTTTTAATACTCCTACAAGGACTACAGCTTACAGTTCTACTGGCAATCAACATTCTGATTGGAATTGGCTGTGCCTATCGCGTTGGATTACGCTCACATTTGATTGACTACTGGGTACTTCATACCTCTAAGATTCCATATTCTGTCATTGAGATGAAATGGAGCTTGGGTGTGGGTGCAGCGACAATGATCATTCTCCTGTTGCTCGATCGGTTCATGAAACATGCTCTACCTGAAGCGCTACAGGCATCCAATAACACAGAACCGAATTGGCTGAGTTCACTTACAGCAATGCTTTATGGCGGCATCACTGAGGAAATTCTGATGCGCTGGGGCTTAATGTCGCTGCTTGTTTGGATAGCGTGGAAGGTGTTAAAACAAGGTATTACGTTGCGAAGCCAAGGAATATACCAAGGTGCGATTGTGCTAGTAGCGCTGGTATTTGGGCTTTTACACCTGCCCGCAACTGCCGCGATAGTTCCACTCACTCCGCTTGTGATTATCCGAGCGATATTACTCAATGGGATAGCTGCACGAACAATCGATCGAGGATTTTGACAAGATCATGTCGATCAATGCGCGAGGGCTATTTCTATGTATAAAATATGAGATTCAACAGATGCTGACCCAAGGCGCAGGCGCGATCGTGAACAATTCGTCAACGAATGGTCTGGTTGCGCTGCCGGGGATCTCTCCCTACGTTGCTAGCAAACATGCAGTGATGGGGCTGACGCGATAGCGAAGCGCTGCTGCGTTCGCCCTTGGCGTCTCCCCTTGGGAGAAGCGCAGATCGGCTGCCCTCGATTATGCCAAACAGGGCATTCGGATTAATGCCGTCAATCCGGGTCCGATTGCGACTGACCTGATGGCTCGTAGCGCTGACCAAATGGGCATCACGTTCGATGATCTCGGATCGATGGTTCCAATGGGTCGGATTGGTCAGGCAACGGAAATTGCTCAAGCGGTTGTGTTTCTTTGCTCTGATGCTGCCAGCTATATTACGGGACAACCCAAGCGCGATCGATGGTGGATATACAGCAGGCTAAATCGCGATCTGCCTTGGCAGATATCTTTTTGCGATCGCAGTTCCGAATAGGTGGTTTCTAAGCAATTTGCTGGAATGACCTCGAAACAGGTTCACTATCGCTGAAAGAAGCACCATCAGAATCTGAAAGAAACTGAGTGTTGGAAGTCATCACACTCAAGTAAATGCAACTGGTTTCATAGCAAGAGGTAAAAATCATGATACTTGAAAATAAGGTGGCTTTAGGACAGGTACTTTTTGCCGGAGGATCGGGCTTCGTGGGGCGCAATGCCGTCAGGTGGTTCCGCGAGAGGCACCCCAGCGTTCGAGTGCTCGTCGGAGGACGGAACCTGCAATCGGCAGGTGAAGTCGCCCAGAAGGTGGGCGTTGCCGAAGCTGTTGCCATAGATCTCGATAAGCCCCGCTTGGGTCTCGGTGATGATGTCACAGTAGCTGCTGTAGTCATGTTGGCTCCCGAAGCCGGACTCAAAGGACTGAACTACGCGCAGGACTTGGGCATCCCTTACCTGAACATCAACGCTGCCCTCACCGAAATCGGACCTGAGTTGGCGATGTTCGCGCATCGTGCGACCGCAGCACCCGTCGTGCTCGCCAGTCACTGGATGGCTGGTGCGGCTGTGTTTCTGGCACTCAACAGTGTCAAAGGCTTCGAGGTCATCCACTCCATCCGGATTGGAGCAATCCTCGACGAGAATGATCCAGCAGGTCCAGCGTCGCTCGAAGATATGGAACGGGTACACGGGGCTGCTCCCCCCGCAATGGTATTCGAGGGTGGGCGGCGCGTATGGCTGTCCGGCGACGCAGCAAAGGGCAAGATCGAATCAATTGACGGTCGCTCACTTGATGCCACCGCATTTTCCACGTTCGATATCGCTAGCCTCCATGCTGCCACTGGGGCACCGAATGTACGTTTCGACCTAGTGACTGACGAATCATCCAGTCGCCACCGGGGCAGTGAGGCAGCGACCGAGATCGTCGTCGAAATTGAGGGCGAAGCCGATGGTCGAACGCAGCGTTCGCGATCGATGCTGGAGTTCAAGCATGGCGCAGCCTCACTAACGGGTCTGAGCGTCGTTCTTTCTCTCGTGTCGGTATTGGGACTGAACGACCGCGCTCCTGCCCGACCTGGGTTTTACCTACCCGAACTGCTCTCGGATACCGAATGGTTTCTGAATGAACTTCGCAGTGCGGGAGCGACTATCTACGAAGACTCTAAGTCAACTCTACAGTTTTAAGGTGGTGGAAAAATGATTAAATGCAAAGATTTTGCGCCTCGGATCACTGAACGGGGACCCTTCGGCGGAGCTTCCGAGTATGAATCTTTCTCTGAGGTTGTGAGTGCTGTAAATCAGTGGATCGAAAGTACAACGATACAGGTGATCAATGTTGAAACTGTTGTTTTACCCGATCGGATTGAAGGCACAAGTGATGATGTCTACGGAGTGACGACCAGTAATGCTTTCCACCCAGTGATGATCAGTCAGGGTCTTGCAATCAATTGCTTTCAATGTGTGCGTGTGTGGTACAGAGAATAAGCTTCACCAGAGAAAAAATAATGAAACGATTTACCTTGTTTACTTTCCTGTACCTCGCGCTCGGAGTTTGCCTGACGGCGATCGCGCTTGGATACCCAAACCTGCCTTCGGGTCTTCAAACCAGCCTGTTCGCCAGTGCAGGAGCGTCCTACCTTGTTTGTCTCTTCAGTACCTTCCCTTTTTGGCGGGAGGCGACGCTCCGCTTCTATCGCAGACGGAATTCAGCGGTAATTCTACCCTGGTTGGGGATTGGAGTGAACATTATTGTGACGGTCTGGGAGCTTCAGAGTCAGAACTGGACAATGGAAGCCATTTTACAAGCATTTTCGCGACTATTAGTTGTCTTAGTGTTTGCAGAAATCATTGCTATTACATGGCAAGTGAATTCTGAAAATTGATGGCTAAATCGGATGATACCGAAATGAACTCGTTCTTCACCATAAGAATCTGGAAGAAATCAAGCATTGGAACTCAGTACACTTCAGATCAACACAACGCGATCGACTCTCCTTTCAAACGACTGCACGAACAATCGATTGAGTCCTTTGACCTAGTTTTACTGCGACTGAAATGAGCGATCGCACATGAAAACTTTTCAACACAGAGGGATGAATATGAAGACTTAGATTTCGATGCTGCTAATTTTAGCAAGCGTGAGCTTGTTCTGGTGCGACGATCAACGAGCGAAAGAACAATTGAATAGCACAATGAACAGTTGGATTGGTCGGGATATCAATGAGTTTGTTCGCAAATATGGTACACCCACGACAACGCTCACGTTACCCAATGGGAACACAATCTATTCCTACAACACGGATCGAGAACAGGCGTTTAAGCAGCCGATCTCTGTGAATGAGTTTCGGAACCGTCGAGGCGAGAGAAATACGGTAATTACCGGAGGCAACACGATTGTCGATCGTGATTTCTGTGAGATTAGACCTCTTGCATAAATGCGAAATCCGGCTCTCAAAGTATCAATTTAGCGTAGTAAAAATGGACTTTTGCAAGAGGTCTATTGATATCGAGTTCGATCGCTCTGGAGAAATTCAGTCCTGGCTCTATGAGGGTAATTCTCCAAAACATTGCAACATTAAAAGCCTGCCGAAAACGCTCCAGAAGCAATTACAAAAAGACGACATTCTTCCGTAGGTCAATGCCATGTTCAACACTGCAAAACCACGACGAGAAGTACTGGAATTCAACCTGTTTGGATTTCGACTCTCGTTTCAAAAGATACCAATGCGCCGCGCAACCCTTTTCGCGATCGCGCTACTCTTTACCACCCATTTCGCCTCCGCCTGCACGGAGTCTACAGCAATGTCACCTACAATCACCTATCCTGAAACCAAGCGAGTCGATGTCGTCGAGCAACATTTCGGACAGACGATCGCCGACCCCTATCGCTGGCTGGAAAACGATGTCCGCAATGACAAAGAAGTCGCCGCTTGGGTCGAATCGCAGAACAAAGTCACCAACGCTTATCTCAATACGCTGCCGGGTCGAGATATCTTCAAGAACCGACTGAAACAGTTGTACAACTATGAGCGGTTCAGCATTCCGGTCAAAAAGGGGGGGCGGTATTTTTACCTCCATAATTCCGGACTTCAGAACCAGCAGGTTCTTTATGTCCGCGACAGCGTGGATAGCGCAGGGCGCGTGCTGATCGATCCCAACAGTTGGGCAGAGGACGGGGCGACCGCACTTGCCGAGTGGTCAGCTTCTGATGATGGCAAGCGCGTGGCTTATGCGGTGCAGGATGGCGGCACAGACTGGCGCACGATTCGGGTACTGGACGTGAACACGGGCAAGGTACTCGACGATGAGGTCAAATGGGTGAGATTCACCAGCATCATCCCATGGACGAAGGACGGATCTGGCTTTTTCTACGCCCGTTACCCTGAACCGAAGCAGGGCACCGAATCGCAAGCAAGCGTAGCCAACCATGCCGTCTATTTTCATGCGATCGGCACCCCCCAGGCGCAAGATCGACTGGTCTATACAAACCCGGATCAGCCGAATATGCTGCATACCTTGAGTATCACCGAAGACGGGGGTTACGTCGCGATCGCTTCCTCGCCCATTTCAGCGACCAACACACTGACCGTGGTGGATCTCCAGAGCGCCGACTGGAAACTCCGCAAGCTGGTCGATAATCTCGATAATCAATGGGGTGTCGTCGGCAATATGGGGACGAAGTTCTTCCTCATGACTAGCCAGGACGCGCCGCGCTTCAAGGTCGTGACGATGGACATCGCCGCTGCCGACCCAGCGATCGAGGATGTGGTGCCGGAGCAGGATTCGTTTCTGAGAGATGCGTCGCTGGTCGGTGGACGGTTGCTGCTCTCCTATCTGGTTGATGTGAAGACGGAAGTTCGACGCTACACGCTCGATGGCAAGGCTAATGGTGTGGTGAAGCTGCCCGGTATCGGCACCGCTGCCGGTTTTAAGGGCAAACAGGACGACCCGGAAACCTTCTTCATCTTCACCAGCTTCAACACTCCGGGCGTAATCTATCGATACGATGTCGCCAGCAACACGGCGCGGGTGTGGGCACAACCCAAGGTGGCGATCGATCTCAGTCAGATCGCAGTCGAACAGCGTTTCTATACGTCAAAGGATGGCATCCGTGTCCCGATGTTTATCGTCCGACGCAAGGATGTGACCCGTTCGGCACCAACCCTGCTCTATGCCTATGGGGGATTTGGAATCCCCATACTTCCCGCTTTCTCGCCGGAGCGTTTGGGATGGGTCGAACAGGGCGGAGTGTACGCTGTTGCTAACATTCGCGGCGGTTCCGAATATGGCAAGGCATGGCACGAAGCGGGTCGTCGTCAGAACAAGCAGAACGTCTTCGATGATTTCATCGCAGCGGGCGAGTATCTAAAGGCGCAGGGCATCACGCCCCAAAACGGCTTGGCGATTCAGGGCGGATCGAATGGCGGACTCCTGATCGGCGCAGTGGTCAATCAGCGACCGGATCTGTTCGCTGCTGCGCTGCCCCAAGTCGGGGTCATGGACATGCTCCGCTTCGACCAGTTCACGAGCGGGAAAACATGGGTAGACGAGTTTGGGTCTCCAGCACGGGAAGCAGATTTCCGGAACCTCTTGAAATATTCGCCTTATCACAACATCCAGTCCGGCAAGGCATATCCCGCGATTCTTGCTACCACTGCCGACACAGACGATCGCGTGGTGCCAGGGCACACCTTCAAATATGTCGCCGCGCTCCAGGCAGCGGAGATTGGTGACAAGCCGCACCTTGCCCGCATTGAGACGCGGGCGGGACATGGAGCAGGCAAGCCCACCGACAAGGTCATCGAGGAAACGGCGGATATGTGGGCTTTTGCGGCTCACTGGACGGGGCTGGAGGTGAAGCCGACGAACTGATCGCGTCAAACAAATCAACATACGTCGAACTAATCGAGGAAGCGTAACGCCTCACACCACTCTATTTCCGTCAATGCGTAAATCCTAACAAACTAATTTACAGTCCGCGCTTTGGTGGGGTCATCGATGACCCCGTTAATATTTGAACCCATCAACAACTAGCTCGAAGGAGTTTATCCCCATGTCTCACATTTCTTCTAACCACAAGCGAGATCGTGGCCTACCCACGCACGGCTCAAAACTTTGCATAAGTTCTTCATTAGACCTCTCCAACAATTAACCGCGAACGAATCCGCGATCTGCCTTGACAGATATCTCTTTGGGATCGCATTCCTGAACGAGTGCTTCATGCCAAAGGTTCAGACACTTAGGGCACTTTCACGGTGACGAAGACAAAATACGCACGTTCATTTCAAAAGATAACGGATGGGCTTGATTTTCATAACATCTAAAGGAGCAATTCTATGTTAACTTTTGTCTTGGTTCACGGCTCGTGGCACGATGGCTCTGCTTGGAACGCAGTCATCCAACATCTAGAAGCGAAAGGACATCAGGCTTTTGCTCCCACGATCGCCGGACATGGTAAAGGCGTGAATAAAAACGTCAACCATGCTCAATGCACACAATCGATCATTGATTACATTGTTGATAAAGACTTAACCGATATCGTCCTACTAGGACATAGTTTCGGCGGCACAATTATTATGAAAGTTGCCGAAGCAATTAGCGATGGCTTCGCCGGCCAAAGGCAACGCATTCGACGGCTCATCTTCTTGGATGCTTTCATCGTTAACGATGGTGAAAGCCTCAACGATAACGTCCCACCGCACTATCAAGCGTTATTTAACAAGCTAGCTGAAGAATCGGACGACAATACAACCATGATGCCGTTTGAGATTTGGCGAGAAGCGTTTTTCAACGACGCTAATCTCGAACTGGTTAAATCGAGTTACGCGCAATTATCGCCTGAACCGTATCAACCGTGGATTGACAAGTTGGACTTGAAGCGGTTTTACTCGCTGTCCATTCCCAAAAGTTACATTTACTGTACGGAAGACAACTCGCTACCTCAAGGCGAGTGGGGCTGGTATCCTAGAATGACTAGTCGCTTGGGGCTATTTCGGCTCGTGCAAATGCCGGGTGGTCATGAGGTGATGTTTTCTAACCCTGTCGGTTTAGCAGAAAAGATTATTGTGGCAGGGCGCGACTAGCAGCAAAATTTCAAATCAATGCGATAGCCAAACACATTGTTGGCTCAGGACATAAGTTATTGGCATAAATCCGCATACTATCGCTTTCGAGGATGCTCTCACGATCAAAAACAATCTTTCTGGCACCAATGAATCCTTTGCCCACAAACCAACCGAACTCATCGTTGTGCTTCCTAATAACGATCTGTTGGAGCTACCCATCAATCCCAGCAACTCCTGAAGCAATTGAGTGAGTGTTGGCATCGAGGTCTGATATACGTTTGTATTAATAAACACACAAAATTTAAAATCGATCTCATTCTGTAGTTAGAAGTTAGGTAGAGGACTTAATAGTTAATTGTTAACTAGCAAGAACTACGCGATCGCATGCTTGCTGCACAAGCCATCTGCAAATGAACTCCAATTTCTGTTGTCATACCATTTCACGAAAAGTATGATACATATAATTGCAGGTGCATTACTCGCAAAAAAACAATGTGTCGAGTTCTGAAAGTAGAGATAAGAGAAACACAAGACGAACTGCAAGAGTTATTGAGACAGCAAAAAACTGGATTGGGGAAAGAACTAGGGCAAACGCATTAAAATTTCCAAAAGACCAAGAATTAGGAAGTATATAACTTTCAAATGCTGACATCTCTACAAAAGATTAGATTTTTTATTAACGAAACTTGTGATTTCTAAAAATCGAAATAATTCTTTTGAAATTTAAAATAAATAGTGAATAAAAATTAACAAAAAACGATAGTTTTGAAAAATTCTATTCAGAATTAAATAAAGAATTCATTTGATTTAAAAGTTAATAATTTCCCTAAGAACTTTTTCTAAATACTCATTGTTCCATCCAGCTTTATTCGGGGTAGATCTAACCACCTTGTCATGAGGGGCAAGATAGACTAAAACTATTGCTGGAGGATGCTTTTCTGTTATCAGTTTCTATTAAATCGTCTACACATAGTTCGCGCTCATCTACCCAAAGTCGCGCCAAAGTGGAGCGAAAGAATGAGAGTTTTAGCCATGTTTTGGCATACTACAAATGGAAGTTTTATACTACTTGCCCCTGGTAACAAGCTCCCTAGAACTACCCCGAATAGGCGAAAATAGAAGGTTCGTGTCACCAGGTGCAGCCTTGTAAAGTTTTGTAAAAATGACTGATTTTTCCGGGGTAATTGATAAGAAATACAAATGATAGCTTTGCCTAGTTTGTCTCCTTTTAGGCAATGTTTTTTAGTTTCGAGACGGAGCAATAATACTTTGAAACAAATACTTTTATGTACTCCAAGCTCCGTTTTAGGCAAAGTTTTTTACTGTCTCTGCGCTAGAAAAACTATTTGTGCAACTTATCTTTTTACGAGCGCGCTTAAATCTCGTATCAATCTCTGTAACTGTTACTGTATAAGGTTTATAGCCACAGACTGCACTGGGTGACACGAACTTTCTATTTACGCCAACTCCGGCGGGCAATTTTATCTAGCGGGAGGTGCGGCAAGAGATGGTAAAATCTTACTGTCTGAAAAATTCCGTTTTTTTAGATCGCACCTCAACTCAAGAAAGCTGCGATCGCAAAAACTGTTCAAATTCTTGAACAGCGTCGTATTGGTCGGGCATAGTAATATACTGTAGTAACAGATTGGGGTCTAAATCTGGGAAGAAGCTGCTACGGTTAACTTCCTCATATTCACCTTGTTCATTAAAATGAAATATTATGTCAGAACAGCTAAAACAAATAACTGAGAATCAGTATCAAAATGCACCAGCAAAGTATGATGACCTCAAAGCTCTTTTTTTAAACTGCACTCTTAATAGAACTCCTGTTTTATCTCATACCAAGGGCGTAATTGATATTGCTAAAAATATTTTTGAAGCCAATAGAGTTCAGACGAAGGTCATTCGACCTGTAGACTACGAAATACCAGCAGGACTTGGGTTAGATATGTCCCAAACAGATGAATGGGATAAAGACGATTGGCCCATAATTCAAAAAGAAATTGATGAAACTGATATTTTGGTTTTATGTACTTCAGTTTGGCTTGGAGAAAAAAGTTCTGTTTGTAATCGAGTTTTAGAAAGAATGTATGGTTACACTCATGTTTTAAACGAAAAAGGGCAATATCGAGATTATGGAAAAGTTGGTGCAACCCTAATCACTGGGAACGAAGATGGGATTAAACATTGCGCTATGAATATTTTATTTTCTCTTTCTCATATTGGTTATACAATTCCACCACAAGCTGATGCAGGATGGTTAGGAGAAGTTGGCCCCGGGCCTTCTTATTTAGATCCTGGTTCTGGTGGCCCTGAAAACGATTTTACCAACAGAAACACAACTTTCTTAACTTGGAATTGTATGCATTTGGCCAGAATGTTGAAAGATAATGGCGGAATTCCCGCTCACGGAAACCAGCCCAAAGTTTGGGATGCAGGTTGTAAAAGTGATTTTCAAAACCCAGAACACAAAGTATAGAGGGTTTTTAAATCAAAGTATCGTTCTCGCTATCGCTCGGTTATCTTCATTACCCCCCGCGCTATCCGCCCCCTTGGGGGGCTGCTTCAATCGTCGCTCAGGAGCGTGTAGTACACCGGCTTAGTATACAAAGACATCAGGCCAGTTCCAGGATTCCCACCCGGAGAGGGGTTGAAAATTGGATAGTCATCATATATGATGACTATTTCTTGGAAAACTCATGAGACGTAGAAGAATAACCTCTGTAGATCGAGATACGGGTGAGGTATTAGATGGTGTTGTGGTTTATTGTGGAGTTAAGCAAAATCCTTATTCAAAGGGTTGGGTCATGAACACTCAAGAAGCATTAGAACTTTTAGGGGTAGTTCTAGGGAGCTTGTTACCAGGGGCAAGTAGTATAAAACTTCCATTTGTAGTATGCCAAAACATGGCTAAAACTCTCATTCTTTCGCTCCACTTTGGCGCGACTTTGGGTAGATGAGCGCGAACTATGTGTAGACGATTTAATAGAAACTGATAACAGAAAAGCATCCTCCAGCAATAGTTTTAGTCTATCTTGCCCCTCATGACAAGGTGGCTAGATCTACCCCAGATTCGTGAAAGTGTGGTTGGTTCAGCAGATCAACAAAGCGTCCCCCAACAGGTAAACTCGCTGATCCGGCGATCTCTACTCGAAAAAATAGATGGGTTATTTTTCTTGCAGCCTGTTGTTATGGAATATGTTACGAAACGATTGATTCAACAGGTCTGCATGGATTGCTCGTTTGCATCCTGATGACAGAGAATCAGTTGTCGCAACCTACCGTGCTTACATTGCTGGAGAAATCCCCAGCTATCAAGCAGAGTATCGCCAGCGTACCCAGGATGGTCAGTGGAAATGGATTTTTTCTGTTGGCAAAATTGTTGCCTGTCACCGTCAATTGGGAGTAGCGTCACGATGAGCCAAGCCATAACCATTCGGGTTCTGATTGCAGACGATCATGCTATTTTTCGGCAAGGATTAGCCACGATTATTAACCGTGACCCAGAGATGCAGGTGATTGCCCAAGCTGAAAATGGTGAACAGGCGATCGCCGCCTTTCGGGAACACCAACCAGATGTAACGCTAATGGATCTGCGAATGCCTGAAGTGGAAGGAGTTGCCGCCATTGGTGCAATTTGTGCTACTGCTAAATCTGCTCGGATTATTGTACTGACCACATATGATAGTGATGAAGATATTTATCGGGGATTGCGGGCAGGCGCAAAAGGATACCTGTTGAAAGAAACTGAACCTGACGAGCTTCTGAATGCGATTCGCACCGTTCATCGGGGTCAGAAGTATATTCCGCCCGATGTGGGAGCAAAGTTAGTTGAACGTCTCAGCAATCCAGAACTGAGTGAAAGAGAACTAGAAGTACTCCGCTCACTGGCGCAGGGGATGAGTAATGCCGATATTGCGACTGCTTTAAGTATCGGTGAAGGCACTGTCAAATCTCATGTCAATCGGATTTTGAATAAGTTGGATGTGAGCGATCGCACTCAAGCGGTGATTGTTGCCGTTAAACGCGGCATTGTCTGCTTGTAGAACTTTCGATCGAATTTGGATTCTAACTTGAGTTAGAGCCTACCTTCTATTTTAAGAAGGAGCGGCTGCTCCATCAAATTACAGCCTAAAAATGTTAACTCACTGTAGACGACAACTAAAAGCCAATTGCTTATATTGAATTCATGTGGATTGAGCAAGTGAATCGCAAGGTTCCATGCTTGATACAGATGTAGAAAGATGATCGACGACCATAGTTCCAGTTCTTTAGTTGTGCCAGCTTCAACCCAAGATCACAGTCAAGGTGTGCTAAGTGCCGCCGTAGTATTAGTGATGTATGGGGATTATCAATGTCCTAGAAGTGCAGCCGTTTACAAGCTGATTAAAATCATTCGGCAAGAGCTTACGGTTTCTTTTGGAGAGGATTATTTATGTTTTATCTTCCGCCATTTTCCACAGATCCAGATTCATCCCCAGGCACAACGGGCAGCCCAAGTCGCCGAAGCCGCCGCCGCCCAAGGAAAGTTTTGGTTAATGAGCGATACTTTATTTGACCATCAACAAAGGTTGGAGAACGGTTATCTTGTCGAGTACGCCAATGATTTAGGGCTTGACATTCCTCAATTTCTCAAAGAGTTGTCTAAACAAGTGCATGTCGATCGCATCAACGAAGATATTGAAGGCGGAATGCAGAGTGAAGTGACGACTGCCCCAGCCCTGTTTATCAATGGAATTCGGTATACCGAGCGCTGGAACACGACGGAGTTGATGGCTGCCATGATTGCTGCAAGTCATTAAGTTCCCCGATCTTTGCTCTCAATTCATATCTGACTTGTCTGTAAGTGCTATAAGCTATCAAATTTTGATAGCTAGATTTTGCCTGTTTCGCTGAACAAAACTGCCGCTTTTTGAACCATGCCAAAAATTACCATGCCAACAACTGAATTCTTTCGTATTGATTTAGTCAATTACAAATCAGTATTTCATTGAGGATAATTCTATGCCGCATTTATTAGTACAAGGCAAGAATAATTCTGGGCATGAAGGTACACCTCAGACTGGTTCTCTTCGCGACTCCTCAGTTAATCATGCCCTGATTGCGATCGCGCAAGAAGTCACTGAGTTGCTAAGACAAGTTTACCCGATACAAACTGACGAAATTGAAACAGGAGAAACAGAATGATACTGCAAGATAAAGTGGCGTTAGTTACAGGCGGCACATCGGGAATCGGTAGAGCAACGGCGTTAGCGTTCGCGCAGCGTTCCGAAGGAAAGCTTAACGAAGTTATCGCATTTGGTGCTGCTGGAGCAAAAGTCGTGTTCTCCGGTAGACGCGACGCAGAAGGTGAAAAAACCGCCCAACTGATTCGCGAAACAGGCGCTGAATGCTTATACGTCCATTGAAACAAGTTCACTAACATCACAAGAATCTGGAAGCAGTCAAGCATTGGAACTCAAGACACTTTAGATAGATAGAACCAGGAGTATTTAATCATGGTCAAAGAGCAAACTGTAGACGGACAAGCAAATTTACAAGCAACTACCAATTTGACACCAGCCCAGGAGTCTTTGCAAGCACTTTGGGAAGAGCATTTACAGTACGAGTTTGGCACTCACAGTACTGAAGATGCCCTCGCTACGATGGTTGAAGATGCTTACGTTAACCACATCCCGGTAATGACTGGGGGAGTCGGGAAACCAGCACTGCGCGAGTTTTATTCCAAATACCTCATTCCACAGATCCCGCCAGACCTCGAGCTAGTTTCGATTTCGCGCACGATCGGAACGGATCAACTCGTCGATGAAATGGTGTCTACGTTCACTCATACGATCCAGATGGACTGGATGCTACCTGGCGTTGCTCCAACCGGAAAACGGGTGGAAGTGCCAGTAGTTGCGGTTATTCGGTTTCGTGACGGCAAACTAGCCCACGAACACATCTACTGGGATCAGGCAAGTGTATTGGTTCAAGTCGGCTTGCTCGATCCGGGTACACTTCCCGTTGTGGGCGTTGACAGTGCGCGCAAGGTACTTGATCCGAGCTTGCCCTCAAACGCACTGATCGAGCGCGACTAAGTGTAGGAGCTAGCAAACATCAATACCCAAACCCGCCATCCCGCCCAGCTACTCCCGAAGCGATCGAGCGAATTTTGGCAGTAGCACCCAAGTACGGCATCGAATTCATCGTGTGAATTAGAGCAATGCTCAAACCCGGCTCCTACAACCAGAATCATTACTCATCCTGGTTATAGAACGAGGCACTTCTTGTTGCTGGCTCCTACACGTATTGCTGCCCATTGAGTTTTTGACGCAAGTAACATAATCATTCACAACAAGAGGTAACTATCATGATGCTTAAAGACAAGGTTGCTTTAGTGACGGGAGGGACATCGGGCATTGGTAGAGCAACCGCGATCGCTTATGCCAAACAACAAGCAAAGGTGGTGGTAGTTGGTCGTCGAATTGATGAAGGTGAAGAAACTGTTCGATTGATTAAGAAAGCTGGCGGAGAGGCTATTTTTGTGCAAGCAGATGTCACGAAAGAAGCCAATGTTAAAGCAATGGTTGATAAAGCGGTTGACGTTTTTGGTCGGTTGGATATTGCAATTACAGCAATTTTCAGGTAATTGAACCACAAATTACGGTAATCTGGGTCTAGAG